>CAYRMX010000168.1:0-2627 GCA_964425295.1 uncultured Oscillospiraceae bacterium
CGAAATAACGCTTCAGCAGACCTTCAAATGCTTTGCCGTGTCTTGCTTCGTCGCGGGCCATCTCGTGGACGGTGTCATGGATGGCGTCGAGGTTGTGCTTCTTCGCCATCTTCGCCAGCTCGACCTTGCCTGCGGTCGCGCCGAATTCGCAGTCGACACGCCATGCGAGGTTCGCCTTGGTGGAGGCGGTCATGTTCGGCTCCAGCTCGCTGCCCAGCAGCTCTGCGAACTTTGCAGCATGCTCGGCTTCCTCATATGCCGCCTTTTCCCAATACAGACCGATCTCCGGATAGCCCTCACGGTGCGCGATGCGCGCCATGCACAGGTACATGCCGACTTCGCTGCATTCGCCGTTGAAGTTTGCCTTGAGCTGGTCGAGGATATACGCCTTGTCCTCGGCGGGAACGCCGTCGAGCTTCGCGCCGATACCGAACTCATGCTCAGCCGCCAGCGCCGCGCCCTCTTCCATCAGCTTGAACTTCTCGCCGGCAACGCCGCACAGCGGGCACTTGAAGCCCTCGGGCATATCGCCTTCGTGAACATAACCGCAAACGGGGCATACATACTTTTTCATTTCAAAATCCTCCAAATTGTATTGTTATATTTATTGTGCGTCTACGCTGACGCATTGGTTACAGACGCCGAGGAACGTCAACTCGCAGCGGTTCACGCTCCCGCAGTCGACCTCCGCGATCAGGGCGTCGGGCGTGGGGAGATCTACGTCGATCACGGCGTTGCAGTGGGTGCAGACAAAGTGCGGATGCGGACGGGTGTTGGCGTCGAAGCGCTCCATCCCGTCGACCACGCCGACCGAGGCGATCACGCCCTCCCGCTTGAAAGCGGCGAGGTTGCGATAAACCGTCCCGAGCGAAAGGTTGGGGATCTGCGGACGGAGCTGCGCATAGACCCAGTCGGCGGTCGGATGCGTCACCGTCGAGCGGACGCATTCCAAAATCGCGTCGCGCTTTTTGCTGTGCTTTTGTGCCGGCATTGTCGTCAGCTCCTAAAATAAAGTCGGGTGCATCGCGCAAAACGTTGCGGAAATAATAATCCGAAATTGAAAGGAAAAATGATCTTGAACGAGATTCAAATTAAGAATAATTATTATTTCTGTTATTAGAATAGCACTCCCGCCCTGCTTTGTCAAGTACAATTTTCAAAAAATAATAAAAAATTTCCCGTTCCGCCGGTAATGCCGAGTTCCGCACCTCGCCCAACCGCTGTTGCCGATTGCGAAAATGCCAACATGCAGGACGATGTGCGCGCAAGGGGCATGCCGCATTCGTAACGCTCGTTCCCCGCGAAGCTCTCGCCTCAGAATTTCCGCTGCGAATTTTGCAATCCGGTAGGATAAAAACGCAGGCACTTCAGCGCTTTTAACCGGCATAAAAACGGTTGACATAAGGAATTTCGGCTGGTATGCTATGGAGCAACCGACATCGCGAACCATCGCGGCACGCAATTGCCGCGACCCGTAATTCCCGAAAGGAGGGAACGCCTTGGCGACATTTTCGTTTTTACGCAGACCCGTGAAGCTTGTGCTCTATGGGCTGCTGCTCGTCTTCTGCGCGACGACGGCGGTGCTCGGGTTGCTGCCGGAGCCGGCGCACACGCAGCAAAAGACCATTATCGTCGTCACGCACGACACCTTCATCGCCCGGCGCTGCGATCTGCGCATGCGCCTGAAAAACGGGCTGCCGGAGCCGATGGACTGACACAAACCGGGCTTGCCGAACGTTCCGTTCGGCAAGCTTTTTTGCATGCGTTTTTGCCTACGGGTGGCGGGCAGCACGCTTCGACACATTTCGGGGATAAAAAAATCTTGACAACCGTCCGTCTGGACAGTACAATAAACGGTGGATTAGTATGGCTTCTTCGTGCTGCTGCGGGTCTGCGCCGCGGATTTGGCGGGGCGGTGATGCACCGGCGGACTGCGCAGGTGCATTCGGAGCGGAGCGAGGAAGCGTTGCTTTATCTTGAACGACCCAATTATTGAAACAGGAGGTGTATTCGAGGCATGCAATGGTACTTTTGGGATATTATCATAGCCGTGACAGCGGCTGTGTTCTTCTTCGTCGGCATGATTTACCGCAAGAAGGTCGCCGAACGCGAGATCACCAGCGCCGAGGCTGAGGCGACGCGCATCATCAACGAGGCGATCAAGGGCGGCGAAAACAAAAAGCGCGAAATGCTCGTCGAAGCAAAGGAAGAGATCCACAAAAACCGCAACGAATACGAAAAGGAAGTTAAGGAACGCCGGGCGGATCTGCAAAAGCAGGAACGCCGCCTGCAGCAAAAGGAAGAGTCCCTCGACAAGAAGATGGACGCCTTCGAGCGCAAGGAGGAGGAGCTTCACAAGCGTCAGGCGGCGATCGCCGCCACGCAGGAGGAGGTCAACCTCATCAAAAAGAGCCAGCTCGAAATGCTGGAAAAAATCTCCGGTCTGACACAGGAGGAAGCCAAGAATCAAATTCTGAAGAGTCTGGAAAACGACTGCCGCCACGAAGCCGCGATGAAGATCAAGGAGATCGAGGCGCAGACCAAGGACAACGCCGACCGCATGGCGCGCGAGATCATCTCCATCGCCATCCAGCGTTGCGCCGCCGACCACGCCGCCGAGGCGACCG
>CAYRMX010000169.1:0-2618 GCA_964425295.1 uncultured Oscillospiraceae bacterium
ATGTCGGCGTCAAAAAGCCTCCGATGACACGAAGCGTGGTGGTCTTGCCGCAGCCGGACGGGCCGAGCAAGGTGAGAAATTCCTTGTCGTTGATATAGAGATTGATGGAATCCAAAATGCGCTCCCCGTCAAACTCCATCACAAGGTCTGTCAAGCGGATCAGCTCCTGGGACATTTATCCTCCCCCATTTCCAAGATAGTAGCTTCCTGCATGCCGTGCAGAAAGCTCTATTGTGAACTATATATGCAAACCCCTGAAAAGTCAATGAGTTTTTCAACTTTTTACGACAGTATTTTCGCGCTCTGACCGAGGCAATCGGCTCGGTTTGGCGAACGAAGAAGATAAAACTTGACTTGGTTTTGCCAAAATGATAAAATACGGTTGTCAAATCCCATGGGAAAAGGGGAGAAACCATGAAAAGTCAACAGATTCGTTACTATGTCAGCCGGAAAAACCCGCTGACGTGGCTCGCCGCGGCAATGGCGGTCGCGTCGGTCGTGCTGCAAATTCTCTCGCTCTGCTTCGGCGGCGCGGAGAGTATTTCAACCGCCAACCTCTGGCTGCAAAAAATTCTTCCGATCTGGTGCGCGCTGGGCTTCGCCGAGATCGTCCTTGTGCGCGGGCAGAAGGAATTTTACCGCAGCTCCAAGCCGGTTTTCTGGGCGTGCGTCTATTTTGCGCAGGTCGCACTGGACTGGTATCTGCGCATTCAGCGCGACCCGATGCTTGCCGCCTCCGTGTCGGGAAGCTACGAGCTGTTTGCCTATAAACGCTATGTGGCGGCGTGCTGGATTTTGTATCTGGCGTTCTACTTCTGCTACCGCATGGTCGTCACCGGCAAGCTCCGCACCTTCCCACTCCTGACGCTCATCACGGCGCTTCCGACCGGCATCCTGGTCTACGACATGCTCGCCGAGATGAACCACATCGCGCAGTACCAGTTCTTTGAGAAACTTGCAAATGTGCTCTTTGTCGGCGCACTCTTCATCACCACACTGGCAATGCGCGAGTTCACCGACGGGAAGTATCACATGACGTGGGGCGACCGAAAGGACGGCAGACGCCTGCGCACGATCGGCGGCATGAGCGTCGTCGCGGGTTACATCATGCCCGACCGCAATGACGCCTGTAACAGTGTTCAGGATACGTTCGAAATTACCGCCATCGAGCGCTATATCCACAAAAAGCGCGCCGAGGGGCTGGAAAACTTCGGCTTGATGCACGTTTTCCTCGCCGGTTATGTCCGCACGGTCTGCAAATATCCGGGGCTGAACCGCTTTTTCTCAGGCCAGCGCGTCCACCAGCGCGACGATGACATCGCCTTTACCATGACGGTCAAAAAGGATATGCGCACCGATGCGCCCGACACGACCATCAAGCTGCACCTCTCCCGCAGCGACACGGCGGAGGACGTCTATCGCAAGCTCAACGCCGTCATTGAGGAGGTCAAAAACTCCCCGCTCGACAGCAGCTTTGATAATCTCGCCGGGTTGCTCGCCAGTTTGCCGGGACTGCTGCTGAAATTCACCGTCTGGGTGCTCAAGGTCGCGGACTATTTCGGCAAGCTCCCGCTCTTCCTGACCGATCTCAGCCCGTTCCACGGCTCGGTCATCTTCACCTCGATGGGCTCGCTGGGCATCCCGCCGATCGTCCACCACCTGTATAATTTCGGCAACCTGCCCGTCTTTGTCGCTTTCGGTCGAAAATACCGCAAAAACGAGATCGACAGCGACGGCAATGTCGTCACCCGTCGCTATGTGGACTTTACCATGAACTGCGACGAGCGCACGGTCGACGGCTTCTATTATGCTGCCGCACTGAAATATTTCCACAAGGTGCTGCGCACCCCCTCTCAGCTTGATAACCCGCCCGAGGAGATCCTCGACGATATCGATTGAGCTGCGTTGTAGATATGATTGAAAAAAAGCTCCGCCGGACTCAGCCGGCGGAGCTTTGAGACTGTCAAAAAACAGCCTTTTGTGAATCGGCACGTCCTTGCCTCTCCCTTTAGGAGCGGCAAGGACGTGCATATTTTTGTGTTGCCCCTCTCAGGCAACTTCGCTGACAGGTGAAGGTGAATTGCCCCGCAGGGGCAAGAGAAGCCCCCTTGGGGTGCTCCCGGAGGGAGAGCCAAGTTGTTGGTGCTTTTTGCGAGAATTAGAGATGGACTTTCGTGCCGGATTCACCCTTAACGGCGGCACCGGCGTTTTCCAGCGAGGCGATGATGGCAGTGCCGCCGGTTTGCGCAAAGGAGATGGCAGCCTTGACTTTCGGGAGCATCGAACCGGGCGCGAAGTGCCCCTCGGCGCAATACTGCTCGGCTTCGGCGACGGTCATTTCGTCGAGCGAGATCTGCTCCGGCTTGCCCCAGTGGATGCACACGCGGTCAACGGCGGTCAGAATGACCAGCGCGTCGGCGTGGACAAGCTCGGCAAGCTTCGCCGAGGCGAAATCCTTGTCGATGACGGCGGGCGTGCCGTAGAGCTTGCCGTCTCTGCGGACGACGGGAATGCCGCCGCCGCCGACGGTGATGACGACGCAGCCTGCGCCGATCAGGTCGTTGACGGTCTTCTTCTCAATGACGTCGATGGGCTTCGGGGAGGGGACGACCTGACGG
>CAYRMX010000170.1:0-2605 GCA_964425295.1 uncultured Oscillospiraceae bacterium
GACAAGGAGGGCTTCCTCCGCAGCGAGACCAGCCTCATTCAGACCATCGGCCGCGCCGCGCGAAACGCCGAGGGACGCGTCATCATGTACGCCGACAAGATCACCCCCGCCATGCGCGCCGCCATCGACGAGACGGAGCGCCGCCGCGCCATTCAGGACGCCTACAACAAGGCGCACGGCATCGTGCCGAAGACGATCATCAAGGACGTGCGCGAGCTGATTGAGATCACGCAGGCATCGGGCGAGGCGGCCGGCAAGGGCGGCGTAAAGATGACGAAGGTCGAGCGCGAACGCGAAATTGCCCGATTGGAAAAGGAAATGCGCGCCGCCGCACGAATGATGGAATACGAATACGCCGCCGTCCTGCGCGACCGCATCGTCGAGCTGCGCGGCGAAAAATGACCCAAATACCGAACTCCCGAAGCGGGCGCATCGCCCGTTTCGGGAGTTTTTGTTTAACCATCGGAGGTGGTGCGGCAATGCTCCGCACTGTCCGCACAATTCGTCAAAAAGAATTCGATAAATCGTCAATTTCTTGCGGTCGGACAAGCGAGGACGGCTGCGACGGTGCATGTTCCCTCAAGAATGTGCTCCGATCTTGATGTTTTGCGGCGGTTTATGCCGTTTTTGTGCAAGGCGTCCAAAAAGTGGCGGCGTTTTCGCCGCACTTTTGGTATTGACATCTTCAATTTCCGTGCTATTATATCGATAAAAGGTTATCAGTAAACATTTACCGACTATGCCGTTTCAAGAAAGGAAGAGATCTATGGAACACATTTATCAACCCGTGACCAACGCAGTCGAGCTGGACGCCGCCATTGAAGAGGTTCGCGCCGCTCAGAAGCTCTTCGCCGCCTACTCACAGGAGCAGGTGGATCAGATCTTCCTTGCCGCCGCCACCGCCGCCAATCGGGCGCGGATCGCGCTGGCGAAGCAGGCGGTCGCCGAGACCGGCATGGGCGTCCTGGAAGACAAGGTCATCAAGAACCACTACGCCGCCGAATATGTCTACAACGCCTATAAAGACACCAGGACCTGTGGCGTGGTCGAAGAAGACGCCGCCGCCGGCATTCGCAAGATCGCCGAGCCGATCGGCGTCATTGCCGCGGTTATCCCCACCACGAACCCCACTTCCACCGCTATTTTCAAGACGCTGCTTGCGCTCAAGACCCGCAACGGCATCCTCATCAGCCCGCACCCCAGAGCAAAGCGCTGCACGATCGAAGCGGCGCGGATCGTGCTGGAAGCGGCGGTCGAGGCGGGCGCACCGGCGGGGATCATTCGCTGGATCGACGCTCCCACTCTGGAACTGAGCAACCGCGTCATGGCAGAGGCGGACATCATCCTCGCCACCGGCGGTCCCGGCATGGTGAGAGCCGCCTATTCCTCCGGCAAGCCTGCCATCGGCGTCGGTCCCGGCAACACTCCCGCCGTGATCGACGATTCCGCCGACCTGAAGCTTGCCGTCTCCTCCGTCATCCACTCCAAGACCTTTGACAACGGCATGATCTGCGCCTCGGAGCAGTCCGTCATCATCCTCGACCGCGTATACGAAGCGGCAAAGGCGGAGTTTATCGGCCGCGGTTGCTACGTTTTGACGGCAGACGAAACGGAAGCCCTCCGCAATACGATCCTCATCAACGGCGCGCTGAACGCCAAGATCGTCGGGCAGAGCGCCCACACCATCGCCGCCCTCGCGGGCGTCGACGTCCCCGAACACACTAAGATCCTCCTCGGTGAGGTGGAAAGCGTCGAGCTGAGCGAAGCCTTCGCGCACGAAAAGCTCTCCCCCGTGCTTGCCATGTACCGCGCAGCGGACTTCGCCGACGCGCTGAACAAGGCCGAGCGTCTGGTCGCCGACGGCGGCTACGGTCACACCGCCTCCGTCTATCTGGACGCTGTTAACGCCCGGGAAAAGCTGGCGGAATTCTCCGAACGCATGAAGACCTGCCGCATTCTCGTCAACACCCCCTCCGCGCAGGGCGGCATCGGCGACCTGTATAACTTCCATCTCGCGCCGTCTCTGACGCTCGGCTGCGGAAGCTGGGGCGGCAACAGCGTCTGCGAAAACATCGGCGTAAAACACCTGCTGAACATCAAAACCGTCGCCGAAAGGAGAGAGAATATGCTCTGGTTCCGCGCGCCCGAAAAGGTTTATCTGAAAAAAGGTTGCCTGAGCACTGCCCTTGCCGAACTGAAAAACGTCATGGGCAAGAAAAAGGCATTCATCGTCACCGACTCGTTCCTCTACGCCAACGGCTACACCACCCCCATCGAGCACAAGCTTGACGAGATGGGCATTCGCCACACCACCTTCTCCGACGTCGCGCCCGACCCCACCCTCGCCTGCGCAAAAGCCGGCGCAGCGCAGATGAAAACGTTCGCCCCCGACGTGATCATTGCCGTCGGCGGCGGCTCTGCGATGGACGCGGCAAAGATCATGTGGGTGATGTATGAGCACCCGGAAGCGGACTTCATGGACATGGCAATGCGCTTCATGGACATCCGCAAGCGCGTCTACACCTTCCCGAAAATGGGCGAAAAGGCATATTTCATCGCCGTCCCCACGACCGCCGGCACAGGCAGCGAGGTCACGCCCTTTGCC
>CAYRMX010000171.1:0-2590 GCA_964425295.1 uncultured Oscillospiraceae bacterium
TCTCTTCTTGATCGTTGTCCCTTTACTGACTATACCATTAACTTAATGACATTGGCTGAAACAGGCGGAGGTTTGCGAACGGGCGGAAATCAACAACAAATATCTTTCCTGCATCGAGCGGGCGACCTCGATCCCGTCGCCGGAGGTCATCATGCGTCTGGCACTGGCGCCGGACGAGTTTTTGATGGGCAGCATTCGCTACGAAAGTGACCGCTGGCGCGATGTGACGGAGCTGCTGCGCAGCATGAATCCCGCAAAGCTGGAGCTTGCGCAGAGCTTTTTGATGTGGCTTTCCGTGCAGGAGATCCCCGGCGGCGGTCAAAGGTTGGGAAAATAGAAAGAACCGAGGAAGCGCCGACGGCGTTTTCTCGGTTCTTTTGTGACTGCGCGGCGGTGTCGCGGTTCATCGAGTTTGTTCGATGAACCGCTTTTTTCAAACGAAATTCCGTATTTCGGACGCCCGAAAATGGGCGTCCTTACAGGGTTGTTTGATGGTGTGTACAATGGGACGTCGAGGACGCCGTCCCCTACGGACGTCTATCGCTCGTGAGATTGTCGGGATGAGGCATGCCTCATCCGCGATGGCATGCTCAAAGAATGCCGCCGAAAAACGAAACTGTCCCGGCAGGGGCAAGCCCCTGCCCTACAGACCTTGTTCGATAGTGCGCGCAACGGGTCGATGTGGACATCGACCCCTACGGGTGTTATACGATAGTGCCAGCGTGCGGCGGCGTGTGGGTACGCCGCCCTACGGGCACAGCACGGCAGTTTTGCGCCGTATTACGAAACAGAAGCAGGGGCATCCCCTGCTTCTGTTTCATTTTCATGATTGGCGATTCATTTCAGTTTTGGCGGTTTATTTCGGTTTTCTCGAAAAAATCGCGTTCAAAGTGCTGCTTCAAGCACGAACGGCTTCATCTCAGCTTTTCTCAAAGAAGCCGGACAGCGCCATTGCGAAGCCCGCGAGGAGCATGATCGCGATGCCTGGAAGCATCAGGCTGTTGCCAAACAAAAGCTTTTTCATGTGGTTGTTCTCCCTAAGGTCGGTCGTTTTCCGCCCGGTCGGCGGGTGTCCTCAGGATGATGGCATAGACCGTGTTGATCTGCATTGGGTAGCTTTCCGCAATCATCCCGTCGTAGTAGACCGCAATCTCGTCGCCGACGTTCAAATCGGTCACGCTGTCCGCGTTCTCCACATCCAGCGACACCCAATACTCGCCGGTTTCATTTTCGATCAGGCAGACATTTTCGCCCGTTTTCTTGACAACGCCCACAACGCACGGCTCGTTTTCGACGATGAAATTCATGCTTCGGGCATTGCAGGCAGTCAACCCGAACAGGCAGAGCAGTGCCAACGCCACCCACTTTTTCATGCGTTTACTCGGTCGATGAAGCGGAGGAATGCTTCCGTGCCGGCTGCGCTGCGCTTATAGACGCCGGCGTGCTCAAGCACCTGCGCAAAAACCTTGCCAACCTCGCGTTCGAAGATCTCGGTGGCATTTTCGGCGGTGAAGGTATAGCGCTGCTTCAGTTCTTCGAGCCACGGCGCGTGCTTTTCCAGCTCCGCAGAGAGGGGCGCGCCCTCGACGGCGACACGTTCCAGCTCGGCAAGCTCGCGCTTGAGGCGCGCGGGCAAAACCGCCAGACCCATGACCTCGATCAGACCGATGTTCTCCTTTTTAATATGGTGCAGCTCCGCGTGCGGGTGATAGACGCCCAGCGGGTGCTCCGGCGTGGTGATATTATTGCGCAGGACAAGATCCAGCTCATAGTCCTCGCCGCGGCGACGGGCGATGGGCGTGATGGTATTATGACGTTCACCGTCCGTTTCGGCAAAGATGAACGCCGCCTCGTCGGTATAGCCGCGCCAGCACTGTAAAATTTTGTCCGCAAGCGCCACAAGGCGTTCCTTGTCGCCGCAGCGCAGACGAATGACGCTCATCGGCCACTTCACGATGCCCGCGCACACGTCTTCATAGCCGCGGAAGGTCAGCTCGCGCTCAACGGGCGCCTGCTCCATCGGGAAGCAGTAATGCCCGCCCTGAAAATGCTCGTGGCTCAGGATGCTGCCGCCGACGATGGGCAGGTCGGCGTTGCTGCCGATGAAATAGTGCGGGAACAGAGTGACGAAATCGAGCAACTTGCAGAGCGTGGAGCGGTCGATCACCATCGGGACATGCGCCTCGTTGAAGACGATGCAGTGCTCGGGATAGTAGACATAGGGGCTGTATTGCAGATACCACTGCCCGTCTGCCAGCGTCAGGGGGAGAATGCGGTGGTTTTGGCGGGCGGGATGGTTCATGCGCCCGGCATAGCCCTCGTTTTCCGGGCAGAGGAGACACTTGGGATAGTTCGACTGCGGGGCATTGCGCGCGGCGGCGATCGCCTTGGGGTCTTTTTCCGGCTTGCTGAGGTTAACGGTGATGTCCAGCGCGCCGTATTCCGTCTCGGTCTTCCAGCGCAGATCCTTGCAGACGCGGTAAGCGCGGATATAGTCCGTGTCCTGTGAGAACCGGTAATACCACTGCGTCGCCGACTCCGGCGAGAGGGCGTAGCGGCGGGAGAATTCGCGGCGGACTTCGTGCGGAGC
>CAYRMX010000172.1:0-2590 GCA_964425295.1 uncultured Oscillospiraceae bacterium
ACCGCCCTTTCACGGCGGTAACATGGGTTCGAGTCCCGTACGGGTCACCAAAAAATGACGACACCTTAAGGTGTCGTCATTTTTTGCATCGTCGGGACTCGAAGAATCCAAATCGACCCTCGATGCAACAGAATCCGCCCGGTTTTCCCCCGCACCCCAAGCGACCTGCCGGTGGCAGGTCGCCGTAGCTGCACCCTTACATCCAGTCCGAGTCCCGTACGGGTCACCCCCCAAACAAACACACCTTGAGGTGTCGTCATTTTTTGCATCGTCGGGACTCGAAGAATCCAAATCGACCCCTACGGAGTGTTGTACGATAGTGCCAACTTTGAGATATCGTCGGTGCAGCCGACACCGCAACCATGCGTTGCTTGCGCATTTGCCTCTCATGAAGTATAATCAGTGCGAGGTGATGATTCCATGAACACAAAAGATGTGATTCTCGATTTGCGGACGAAAAAGGGCATGTCGCAGGAAGATCTTGCGGCGCAGGTATTTGTAACCCGTCAGGCAGTCTCACGCTGGGAGACCGGCGAAACAACACCCAATACGGAAACGCTGAAGCTGCTTTCAAAGCTTTTCGATGTTTCGATCAACACGCTGCTCGGCTCGCCGCGGCAGTTGATCTGCCAGTGCTGCGGCATGCCGCTGGAAGACCCGATGATCAGCCGCGAAAAGGACGGCGTGTTCAACGAAGAATACTGCAAATGGTGCTACGCCGACGGCGAATATCTCTACAGCGACATGGACGACCTGATTGAAGTCTGCGTGAAAAACATGGTCAGCGAAGCGCATTCGGAAACGGAGGTGCGTACCTACCTCAAATCGGCGCTGCCGAAGCTGGATTACTGGAAGCACTACGACGAGCTTGGCGTCAACGGCGCGTTTGAGAAATTCAAAGCCCGCCTGATCGAGGAAATCAATGCGCTCAACATTGAGGGCATGCCGAAAGTCACGAAGCTCAATGCGCTCGTCGGAAGTTATGTAAACCTCGAATATCCCCTTCCGAACGGTCGCACCGTCAAATACCTGGACGACAGCGCGACCTATCTCGGCAACCAGCTCACATCCGAGCGGGACAAAAGCCGCTGCTTCGGTATCGCGGCGAACATGGACTTCATCCTGATCTGCACCTACGGCGCAGACGGCGAAAGCCCCGAACTGCTTCTATATAAAAAGCGATAAATCGATCCCGCGGCAGCCAATCGGTCGCCGCGGGCGTTTTTGCGGCACAATTTCCGCAATCGGGCAATTTTTTCTTGACATTATGAATATTTATGCTATGATAGTTAGTAATTTCATAACCTTATCGAGAGTGGCGGAGGGACCGGCCCGATGAAGCCCGACAACCTGCGTGAGCAAGGTGCCAATTCCGGCGAGCAATCGACAGATGAGGACAAACTGTACCCTGTCGAGACAGGGTATTTTTTCTAAGCAGATGCTTAGAAAGTAATTTGATTCGGTGGGTTTTGAAAGAAATATTTTGAGAAAGGATCGATTCCCACCATGCAAAAACGTATTTTTACCTCCGAGTCCGTGACCGAGGGACATCCCGACAAGGTCTGCGACCAAATTTCCGACGGCGTTCTGGACGCCATCCTCGCCCAAGACCCCAACGCCCGCGTTGCCTGCGAATGTGCAACGACGACCGGCATGGTCGTCGTCATGGGCGAAATTTCCACGAGCTGCTACGTTGATATCCCGCACGTCGCCCGCGAAACGCTCTGCAAAATCGGCTATGACAGCCCCGCAGCCGGCTTTGACGGCCACACCTGCGCCGTGCTGACCGCCATTGACGAGCAGTCCGGCGACATCGCGATGGGCGTCGACGCCTCTTACGACGACGCCGACACGCTGGGCGCCGGCGACCAGGGCATGATGTTCGGCTTCGCCTGCGACGAGACGAAAGAGCTGATGCCCGCGCCGATCGCATTCGCGCACAATTTGACGAAAAAGCTCACCGAGGAGCGCAAGAGCGGTCGCCTGCCGTGGCTGCGCCCGGACGGCAAGAGCCAAGTCTCCGTCCAGTATGCCGACGACGGCTCGGTCGAGCGCATCGACAACGTCGTCATCTCCACGCAGCACAGTGACGACATTTCCATTTCCGACCTGCGCGAGGCGGTCATCGAGCAGATCATCCGTCCGAGTCTGCCGAAAGCGCTGCTCGACGGCAATACCAAGTTTTATGTAAACCCGACAGGTCGCTTTGTCATCGGCGGTCCGGTCGGCGACTCCGGTCTGACGGGTCGAAAGATCATCGTCGACACTTACGGCGGCTATGCCGCGCACGGCGGCGGCGCTTTCTCCGGCAAAGACCCGACGAAGGTCGACCGCAGCGCTGCTTATATGGCTCGTTACATTGCTAAAAATCTGGTCAAGGCAGGGCTTGCCCGCCGCTGCCAGATCGAGCTTGCCTATGCCATCGGCGTGGCGCAGCCGGTCTCCGTGCTGGTCGAAACTTACGGTACGGGCAAGCTGAGCGACCTGCGCCTGAGTGAGCTGGTGCGCGAATGCTTCGACCTGCGCCCGGCGAGCATCATTTCCGCGCTTGACCTGCGCCGCCCGATCTATCAGCAGACTGCCGCCTACG
>CAYRMX010000173.1:0-2561 GCA_964425295.1 uncultured Oscillospiraceae bacterium
TGGTGGAGAAGCTCAGCATGGCGACCTTCGGGTCGATGCCGAAAAGCTTGGCGCAGTTTGCCGTCTCGATGGCGACCTCGGCGAGCTTTTCCGCTGCGGAAACGACAACATTGCCCTCTTTGTCGAGGGTGTCTTCATAGGAAATGTTGATGGCGCAGTCGCCCATTGCCAGCTTTTCCTCGCCGCGGACGAGAATGAAGCAGGAGGAGACGAGGTGCGCGCCGGGCTTGGTCTTGACGAGCTGCAGCGCGGGGCGGACGGTGTCGGCGGTGGAATAGGTCGCGCCGCCGAGGAGTGCGTCGGCATAGCCCATCTTGACGAGCATCGTGCCGAAATAGTTGCCCTTGGAAAGGGCATCGCGGCACTGTTCGGGGGTCATCTTTCCCTTGCGCAGGGTGACCATCGCGTCGACCATTGCGTCCATGCCTTCGTATGTCGCGGGGTCAAGGATCTCCAGTCCCTCGATGTCAAAATTGCCCTCTGCCGCCTTTGCTTTGACGACGTCGACGTTGCCGACGAGGACGGGCGTCAGGAAGCCGTCCTGCTTCAGGCGGGCAGCCGCCTCGAGGATGCGGGCATCGTGACCCTCGGTAAAGACGATCTTGCGGGGATTTGCCTTCAGAATTTCAATCAAACGGTCAAACATTGCGTGAATTCCTCCATTTATTGTTGTTCGTGCCTATTATACCTCTGCGGTGGGCGAAAAATCAAGCGGTATCTCCATGTTGGAGCGGATTTCGAGGAATTTTTCGGTCATGGGGTGCAAAAAACACACCGAAACGGCGCAAAGCTGCTGTGTCGCAAGCCCGAAACGGGCGGAAAGGGCGGCGGACTCCGCCGAAAAATACTGCGGGTCGCCGAGAATGGGGCAGCCGATGTGCGCGCAGTGGACGCGGAGCTGGTGCGTCCGCCCGGTCAGGGGGCGCAGCTCCATGACCGAATGCTCCGCGCAACGGGCGAGGACGCGGTATTCCGAGCGGGCGGGCTTGCCGTCTTCGCGGATGCAGCGCAGCAGGCTCGGCGGGCAGCGGCGGGCGATGGGCGCGTCGATGACGCCCGATTGCGCCGTGGGCGCGCCGAAGACGGCGGCGCGGTAGCGCTTTTCGATGCCGCCGCTCTTGCTCAGGTCGATCATGCGGGCGTGAACGTGCGCATTTTTCGCCAGCAGGACGACGCCGAAGGTGTCGCGGTCGAGACGGCTGACGGGATGGACGGCGCAGGGCTGGTCGGTTTTTTGATAGTATGCCGTCAGGCGGTTTGCAAGCGTGCCGGCGTTGCGGGCGGAGGAGGGGTGAACGAGCATTCCGGCGGGCTTGTCCAACGCGATCAGCGCGTCGTCTTCATAGAGGATCGTGAGCGGCTCGTCCTCGGCGGGGTAAACAGGCGTCGGCTCGTCGAGGCGCACCTGCACCGTGTCGCCGGGGCGGACGGGGCAGTCCGTGTGGACGCTCACGCCGTTGACCAGAAAGGCGTTTTGATATTTCAGCCGCTTGACCAGTCCCGACGAAAGCCCCAGTTCCCCCCGTAGAACGGACAGCAGCCGCGCTTCGCGCTCGGCGGTGTGTGTCAGGGTCATACGGCGGCCTCGGCGAGCTTCGGCGCGATGAATTCGTTCAGGCAGAAGCGCATGATGGCGCGGCGCGTGACAATCCCGATGAAATCGCCCTTGTCATCGATGACGGGGACAAAGTTCTGGTCGGTCGCCTTGAGCAGAAGCTCCTGCATGTCGGTCGTGACCGTGACGGGGACGTTGTCCCTGCGGTGCGCGATTTCCATGATGTTGTGGTTTTCTGTGTCGCGGAGATCCATGCAGCACAGGTTTTTGACCGCCCAGAGCAGGTCTCCCTCGGTGAGCGTGCCGCAGTAGCTGCCGTCGCGACCGAGGATGGGCAGGGCGGTATAGCCGGAGTGCTCCATGCGCTCGAGCGCCTGCCGGAGCGTGAAGTCGTGGTAGAGGAAAGAGCAGCTCGCCTTCGGCGTCAGGAAAAAGAGTAAATTCAAATCGGAACCTTCTTTCGGATTTGTAGGTGGGTGTGTTGAGGGCTGCGGGGTTTTCGAACGGGGCGAAAAGTGAAGATGTAGAGTCGGTTGCGCCGACGAATTTAAATTCTGCGCTGCGGCGCGGGTCGCGGGTCGATGTGGGCATCGACCCCAAACAAAACTAAAAACGTCGGGCCAGACAATAAAACAAAAAATAACGGCCGAAGCATGTAAGAAAAAGTGGAAACAAAAAACAGACCGGAAAATTTTCCCGGTCTGTTTTGTGAAAATTGACGAGAACTGCGCTTACGCCGTGGGCTGATTGGCGTCCTCGATGATCTTGACGAACTTCTCCGGAACGAGAGACGCGCCGCCGATCAGACCGCCGTCGATGTCGGGCTGTGCGAGCAGTTCGAACGCGTTCTTCTCGTTCATCGAGCCGCCGTAGAGGATGGTGGTCGCGCGGGCGCTCTTCGAGCCGAACAGCTTGCGCACGACGCTGCGGATGTGCTGACAGACCTCCTCCGCCTGCTCGGGCGTGGCGGTCTTGCCCGTGCCGATCGCCCAGATCGGTTCATAGG
>CAYRMX010000174.1:0-2544 GCA_964425295.1 uncultured Oscillospiraceae bacterium
GCTCAACCAGCTCACGGACGCCGGCATCCCTGCCAACAACCGCCTGTTTGACACGCTCGACACGACCACGCGGAAGCTGAAAGTCTCCGACCATCTGGAGGTCCTGCTTTCGGACACCGTCGGCTTCATCTCCAAGCTGCCGCACCACCTGATCGAAGCGTTTCAGGCTACGCTGGAGGAGCTGCAATACGCGGATCTTCTGCTGCATGTCATCGACGCGTCCGACCCGCAGCGCGAGGCGCACATTGCCGTGGTCGACCGCCTGATCGAAAAGCTTGCAAAGCCCGGCGTGCCCGTCATCCGCTGCTATAACAAGGTCGACCTGCTCGACGACATCGGCAATTACCCGATCGGGGAGAAGAACGTCCCGCTCTGCGCCCGCAGCGGCATCGGCACGGATGAGCTTCTGACCCGCATCGAGAAGACGCTTCTCGGTCAACTCCACCGCACGACGCTGCTCCTACCCTATGCCGAGGGCGGCGCGCTCTCGCTGTTTCATGAGGAGGCGCAGGTGCATTCCGTGGATTATCTGCCCGAGGGGATCATGGTCGAGTTGACCTGTAACGATGAGCTTTACGGACGCTACCGCCGCTTCGAAAAGGAGCAGCCATGAAGCCCTATCTGATACCGACCAAGGACGCCGATGCGGAGTTCGTCGAGCGCCGCTCCCGCTTCATCGGGCACATGTTCCTGACCGAAACGGAGGACGAGGCGCTTGCCCGCCTCAAGGAAATGCGCGAAAAATACTGGGACGCGACCCACAATGTCTATGCCTACATCATCCGCGACGGCGCGACCCGCTTCTCCGACGACGGTGAGCCGGGCGGCACGGCGGGAATGCCCGTTTTGCAGGTATTGCAGCGCGAGGAGATATTCAACGTTACCTGCGTCGTCACCCGCTATTTCGGCGGCATTCTTCTCGGCGCGGGCGGGCTTGTCCGCGCTTACGCGCACAGTGCGAAAATCGCGCTCGACGCCGCAGGGCGGTCAATCAAGCAGGTCTGGACGAAGGTCTATCTGCCGTGTCCGTATAGCTGGTTTGAGCGAATCAAGCTGGAAGTCAGCGCATTCGGCGGCGTGATCGAAAACACCGAATTTGCCGCCGACGTCAGCTTTGACCTGCTGCTTCCGAAAACGCAGGTCGAGCCGTTTCTGGCGCGGGTGCTCGACCTTTCCGCCGGGACGATCGAGGGTCTGACCGGTGCGGACGTTTACCGCGCGTTTCCCATGACTGAATAAAGGATGTGAACCAATGACCATCCGCGAGCAACTTGAACAGACCGAACATCTGACACTGAGCGAGCGGGCGCAGTTTTCCGACGCGTCAAAGGGCAGACTCCGCGAGGAACAGCCGACGCCGAACGATATGCGCACCTGCTATCAGCGCGATTCCGACCGCATTTTGCACAGCAAATCGTTCCGCCGTCTCATGCACAAGACGCAGGTTTTTTTGCAGCCGGAGGGCGACCATTACCGCACGCGCATGACGCACACGCTGGAGGTCGCGCGCATTGCCCGCACTATCACCCGCGCCCTGCGCCTGAACGAAGACCTTGCCGAAGCCATCGCGTTCGGGCACGATCTCGGGCATACGCCGTTCGGGCATGCCGGGGAGGTCGCCCTGACGGAGGTCATGGGCAAACCGTTCCGCCACAATGAGCAGTCGCTGCGCGTGGTCGACGAGCTGGAAAAAGAGGGGCAGGGCTTGAATCTGACATATGAAGTCCGCATGGGCATTCTGGGGCACACGCGCCACAGCCGTCTGCCCGAAACGATCGAGGGGCAGATCGTCCGCAAGTCCGACCAGATCGCCTATGTCAACCACGACATCGACGACGCCATGCGGGCGGGGATTTTGACCAATTCCGACATTCCCCGCGAGATCGCCGACGTGCTCGGCGACACGCACCGCGACCGCATCAACTCCCTCGTGACGAACATGGTCATGCACACCCTGCAAACGGGCGAGCTGGGCATGGACGCCGAGGTCGACGCGACGATGGAGGCGCTGCGCAATTTTATGTTCGAACGGGTGTATAAAAACCCCGTTGCCAAGGGCGAGGAGGTCAAGGCGCGGCACATTTTGCAGGAGCTTTACACCTACTATGTCAAGCATCCGGAGGCGCTGCCTGCCGATTTTCAGCCGCAGCTCAGCTTTGACGGCATGGAGCGCACGGTCTGCGACTATATCGCCGGAATGACCGACAAATACGCAATGTACAAATTCGAAGAGCTGTTCGTCCCGCTTGCGTGGCAGGTGCGCGGATAGCAACCGGAGCTTTTTGAGAAAGGAGGGGCAGTTTTGGCGTTTTCACCGGCGTTTCTGGACGAATTGAATCAAAGGAATCCCATCGAGGACGTCGTCGGGCAGTATGTCGCCCTGACACGAAAGGGAAGCAACCTTTTCGGGCTTTGCCCCTTCCACGGCGAGAAAACGGCGTCGTTCTCCGTCGCTCCGGAAAAGGGAATTTATTACTGCTTCGGCTGTCACAAGGGCGGCGGCGCGGTCAACTTCATCATGGAGATCGAGTCGCTCAGCTACCC
>CAYRMX010000175.1:0-2537 GCA_964425295.1 uncultured Oscillospiraceae bacterium
CTGGGCTGCCGCTGCGGCTCCTGCTTCCATGTCATCTGGAATCAGGAGCGCGAGGCTGCCGGTCTGGATCAGAAGATGAGTGAGGACACGTCCTCCGCCGTCCGCGTGGGCGTCGAGGCGCTCAAGCTGCTTATCGAGCAGGACAGAAAGAAGTAAGCCTTTTTCGGGAACTTTTCGGCTTCCCGTGCGTCGAAAGCATAAAAGGAGGAGAGACTGCATGAGACGTTATTGGTGGTTCGTTTGGGTCAAGGTCGCGGTGCTTGCCGTCGCGCTGTTCTTTGCATATCGGCATGTACATGGCGTTGTCGACGATCTGCTGTCTCCCTATCTGCTGGAAGAATCACAGGAAGAACCGACGGTCGACGACGAAAATGAGAACAAGGTCGATCAGCTCATGGGCTGGGTCGAGGATAAGCTGGATGTGAAGATCGATTATGAAAATCTGATCTTTGACTATGCCAACGACTATGCGCAGAAAATGATCGAACAGTCCGAAGAGGAACGGACGGTCGAACCGTAAAGCAAACAATCGCTCCGCCGTCCGGCGGAGCGATTTTTGAAGGAGGAGAGCAATGGAACGCAGCAGACAGATCGCCGCAATGGCGGAAAACGAAGACGAACGGCTGCGGCTCGTGCGTGTGTGTGACCGCATGGAACGGGCGGCGGAGCGCGAACAGCCGGCGGCGACGGCGTTCCTTTCGCCGCGGGAACAGGTGCTGGTGCGGCAGCTTTTGCCGGACTGCGCGTTTTGGGGCGGCACGGAGGG
Source organism: uncultured Oscillospiraceae bacterium (assembly GCA_964425295.1). GTDB lineage: Bacteria > Bacillota > Clostridia > Oscillospirales > Oscillospiraceae > JAZOXB01. The sequence continues at coordinate 767 of CAYRMX010000175.1, forward strand.
CGCGGAACGCGCGGTGGCGTATTTTCTGCCCGAATATCTGACAAAAGAGGATTTTTTTGACGGCGGTGTGATCGCCTGCCTGCGGGCGAGCTTTTATGAGAAAAATGCGCTCAGTCATCGGGATGTGCTCGGTGCGCTCATGGGCGCGGGCATTCGCCGTGATGCCGTCGGTGATATCTATATCCGCGAGCAGTCCTGCGAGTTTTTCGTGCTGGCGGAGCTGGCGGATTTTCTGCGCGACAACCTGACGAGCGCAGGGCGGCATGCCCTGCGTTTGGAGCAGATCGACCCGCGTGACGTGCAAAAACCGGCGCAGCAGACGAAGGAGCTGCGGCTGAGTGTTGCGTCGCTGCGACTGGACAGCGTGGTTTCCGGAGCGTTTCACCTCAGTCGCGGCGCGGCGGCGGACGCCATTCGCGCGGGACGCGTGGCGGTCAACAGCCTGACGTGCCTGAAGCCCGACCGTACGGTTGCGGAAAACGATGCGCTTTCGCTGCGCGGCGCGGGCAAGCTGCGCGTGCTGCGCTTGGAGGGTGAGACGCGCCGCGGACGCCTCGCCGTGACCGTGGAGGTTTATCTCTGAGTGAATGGTGAAAAGTGAATAGCTGTGGAGTCGGCTTCACCGACGGATTGCAATTATAGGACGCGATTGATAACCGTTCGGTAGAGCAGAGGCATGCCTCCGCTGTGGCAGTTTCGATGTTCGACTGCATTTTGCATAACGAACGTGCCGGCGCGGATGGGGCGTGCCCCATCCCTACAAAATGTTTGCCGTAATTTTGTGTAGGGACACCGCTCTGCGGTGTCCGCCGATACTGCGCCGCGTTTCGAGTCGGTTCGGACGCCCCTGGCGGGTTGAACGATCGTCGGCGGCGGGAATATGACGAATTTTGCGGCGGATGGGGGAAAATGCCCGGAAACGGTTGACAAACGGGGGTTCGGCTGGTAAAATAACAGGGTAAAATGCGAAATATGCGTTGAGGAAGCCAATCTGTGCGGTGGGCAGCAGCGAGCGGGGGAATGGTGCAAGCCTCGCGGTCTTTGCCGTGCAGACCGCCACTTCTGAGCTGTCCGCGATGAGCGGAACGCCTGATCTGCGTTATCGGATCGCTGAGATGCCGTTTGGCAATTAGGGTGGTACCGCGAGCGCGCCTCGCCCCTATGTGGGGGTGAGGTGTTTTTTGTTATACAAAGGCATAAAAACCGCATACTTTACCCACTGCGACGGCAAAATCAATCTGTAATAACAACTTTTGGGGGTTTTTCAATGGCAACGAAAAAATACGGCGTAAACGAGCTGCGCGAAATGTTCCTCTCGTTCTTTGAGAGCAAGGGGCACCTGCGTCTGCCGAGCTTCTCGCTCATTCCGCAGAACGACAAGTCGCTGCTGCTCATCAATTCCGGCATGGCGCCGATGAAGCCTTATTTCAAGGGCGAGGTCACGCCGCCGCGCCGCCGCGTGTGCACCTGCCAGAAGTGCATCCGCACCGGCGACATCGACAACATCGGTCACACCGCCCGCCACGGCACTTATTTTGAAATGCTGGGCAACTTCTCGTTCGGCGATTATTTCAAGCACGAAGCGATTGCATGGTGCTGGGAATTCCTGACCGACGTCTGCGGACTGGAAAAAGATCGCCTCTATCCCTCCGTCTATGAAAATGACGACGAGGCGTTCGAGATCTGGAACAAGGAGATCGGTATTTCCGCCGACCGCATTTTCCGCTTCGGCAAGGAGGACAACTTCTGGGAGCATGGCTCCGGCCCGTGC
>CAYRMX010000176.1:0-2472 GCA_964425295.1 uncultured Oscillospiraceae bacterium
CAAAACATATAGGTAATAGCTGTAGGGACACTTCAGGTGTCCCTACAGTGTTGTTTGATGGCGCATACGGCGGGGCGATGCGTGCATCGATGCACAATCGGAATCGCTCCGTGAGACGGAGTGTGCCCTCCCGTGTGCGCGGACGTTTTGCTATTCAATGAGTGCGCAGAGCAGGGTTTGCAGCGCTTCGAGGCTGAGGTCGGACGTTTCGATGTCATAGTTTATGTTTTCGTGGGAAAACTGCACCACGAGTACGTCCTGCGTGCCGAGAATGACCACTGAAACGCCGCCGATTTCCGACACGTCCGGCGATTCGCACAGGAGCATGCAATCGCGCAGCGGGGCTTCGATGGCGGAAATGGCGATCTCTGCCCGACCGCCGTTTCAAAGATCAGGCGGAAAAATGTGTTCTCCGCCAGCTCCTCGGCGGCAAAATATTGTTGACGTAGCCGTTGAGGTAGAGAATCAGCCCGTCCTTGTATGCCTCGACCTGTTCGGCAAGCCCGCGGTCGTCGCTGCCGAGAAAACCGCGGTAGCTTTCAGCACCCTTGTCCATCGCCTCACTCCTCTTCAAAAGGGAATGCCCTTTCACTTCTTAGTCGTCCGAACGGCGAAAATGTCTCACCCCGATCATAGCACATTTGCAGGAAATTTTGCCCAACGGAGGAAAATCTTTGTCCGTTCGGGGCGAAAAACGCCGCCCGCGCAGCGGGTCACAATTTTTGACAAGGCAAATGCACAAGGATTTGGGAACTGGTTCGGGCGATTTTCGAGGCATATTACTCTCGCGGCGTCGCAGGGAGCAGCGCTTTCTGCGGCAAAAACAGGCGGGAGGACGGAACATGAAGCATTTTTACAGAACGGCGGTCGTGGCACTGCTTTCGCTGCTGCTCCTGCACGGAGCGAGCGCCGCCGCGCCGAAAACGCTCATCCCCGGCGGCAACACGATCGGACTGCGCATCGAGACGGACGGCGTCGCCGTCGTCGATTTTTCCGATGACCCGGCGCGCAGCGCAGGGCTGCGCTGCGGCGACGTGCTGCATGCGATCGACGGGCAAACAGTCGAAAAGGCAAGCGACGTGACGGAATTGGTGGAACGTTCCGGCGGGCGAGTGCTGAAGCTGAGCGTCCTGCGCGGCGGCGAAGAAAAAACGCTGACCCTCGCCCCGCAGCGGACGGACGAGGGCTGGCGTCTGGGCGTCTATGTGCGCGACGAAATCAGCGGTATCGGAACGGTGACATATTACGATTCAGAAAACGGCACATTCGGCGCGCTGGGGCACGGCGTCAACGACGGCTCGACGCTTCTGCCCCTGCGCAGCGGCAGCGTTCTGCGCGCGGAGATCGTCTCCGTCACACGCGGCAAGCGGGGCGCGGCGGGCGCGCTGCAAGGCGCGGTCAGCGGCAGAAGCACCTGCGGCACGATTTTGAAAAACACGCCGCACGGCATTTTCGGCACGATCGACCACGGCGCGCAGACCGCGTCGAACGCGGTCGAAGTCGCGCAGAGGAGTGACGTCCACACCGGCGAAGCGGTCATTCGTTCAAACGTCAGCGGCACGGAGGTGCGGGAATATTCTGTGCAGATCCGCGCGGTCTATCCCGACGAGGCGCACGGGCGCAATCTGCTGCTGGAGGTCACGGACGAGGCGCTGCTCTCACAAACCGGCGGCATCGTGCAGGGCATGAGCGGCAGCCCGATCATTCAGGACGGGAAGCTGATCGGCGCGGTCACGCACGTCCTGATCGACGAACCGCGCTCCGGCTATGGCATTTTCATCGAAAATATGCTGGATGCGGCAGGATAACAAAATGCCAGAGGTGAAAGCCTCTGGCATTTTCTGTGGGATGTGCTATAATGAGTTTATTCAGTCGAAAATTCTCAGGAGGTATGGACATGAGAAGAAAAGACAGGGAAGTTACTGCCCCCATGCGAGTTGCAGATATTGTAAGTCGTTGCACTTGCTGCAGAATCGGCTTTTGCGATGATGGAGAAGTATACATTGTTCCATTGAATTTTGGATATGAAATAAAAGATGATACCTATGTTTTCTATTTTCACGGGGCAAATGAAGGACGAAAGATCGAGCTGATCAAAAAGAGTCCTAATGTGGGGTTTGAGATGGATACAGACGAATCGCTCCATATAGCGGATACTGCCTGCCAATATTCCACACATTACCGGAGCATTATTGGGAACGGTGTCTTGAGTATCGTATCAGAACCTGCGGAAAAGAAGCTGGGACTGTCCTTGATTATGGAGCATCATACAGGAAAACGGAACTGGGATTTTGATGAAGAATTGCTTCATACGGTCACCGTTTTCAAATTAGTGGCTTATAAAATGAGCTGTAAGGAACATTAATATCACAAATTTTTGATTTGTTCAATAGTGTAGGAGACAAAAAATGCAGATTACCATTGCAGAATTGGAAGCCTATTTGCTGGATCATTACAGCAATGGCGGTATTG
>CAYRMX010000177.1:0-2439 GCA_964425295.1 uncultured Oscillospiraceae bacterium
CGCCGTGAACGCCCTCAATGCCATCAGTCCCATCCGCACCATGACCGCCTCCACCTATCAGGCGGTATCCGGCGCGGGAGCGGGCGGCCCCATCGAGCTGATGAACGAGGTGGAGGCGCTGGCAAAGGGAGAGCACTATGAGCCGAAGGTCTTCTCCCACCAGATCGCCTTCAACCTGATTCCCCAGATCGGCGGCGAGCAGTACGAGGGCTACACCAGCGAGGAAATGAAGATGCAGAACGAGGGGCGCAAGATCATGCACCTGCCCGACCTGCGTGTTTCATGCACCTGCGTCCGTGTTCCCGTTGTCCGCAGCCATTCCATCTCCGTCCAGCTTCATTTTGACCGTCCGGTCAGCGTCGAGGACGCGCGCCGTGTGATCGCGAATGCCCCCGGCTGCAAGCTGGTCGACGACCTTGCCAAGCATGAGTACCCCATGCCGCTCGATACCTCCGATCAGGACATCGTCTTTGTCGGACGCATCCGCCCCGACCTGACCGACGACAACGGTCTGTGCCTGTGGTGTTGCGGCGACCAGGTGCGCAAGGGCGCTGCGACGAACGCCGTCCAGATTGCCGAACTGCTCACCCGCGAATAACGAAACACAGGGAGTCGGAAAAACCCGACTCCCTGATTTTTTGCCCTGCACCAAAGACCTCTCTGATAAGGGCGCTCCGGAGGGCTTCTCTTGCCCCTCGCTGCGGGGCAATTCACCTTCGAGTGTCAAAAATCGAAGATTTTGACGGAGGGAGCGATGGGCGTGTGCAATATCGATGGTGCGTGCGGCGGCTCGATGTCCCGCAAGGGGTATGCCGCATCCGTAAGGCGGCGAAGCCGCCAACGACTGCGCAATGGCTACAGGGTGAAATACGATAGTTCCTGCACTGGGACGTCGAGGACGCTGCCCTTGACAAGGCGGCTATCGAACTGCACAGCGTAGGGGGCGGCGTCCGCGACGCCCCATCCCCGCGCCGCAGCGCAAATTCCAATTGTTCCGACACCGCAACTTTTCACTGTTCACTCTCGCCACTCTGTTTCGGACGCTCGAAGACGGGTGTCCCTACAGTGTTGAGCAAAAAACCTCGGCAATCGGAAGCTCCGACTGCCGAGATTTACGTCACTTTTTGGAATGATAGCGCTCGATGGCGATGCGCAGCAGGTCGAGCGCGCGCTCCAGCTCCTCGGCGCGGCGGACATAAGCAATGCGGATCTCGCTCCTGCCTGCGCCCTCGGTGGCGTAAAACCCACCGCCCGGTGCGAACATGACCGTCTCGCCGTTCTCCTCAAACTCGTTGAGCAGGTACATCTGGAAGTCCTCGGCGCTGTCCACGGGCAGCTTTGCCATCGTGTAGAACGCGCCCTTCGGCTCGATCGTGACGACGCCGGGAATTTCCCGCAGCTTGCGGTAGCAGACGTCGCGCCGCCGCTGATATTCCTCGCGTGTGGCGTCGAAATATGACGGGTCGACGCCGTAAAGCGCCGTTGCGCCGATTTGATCGAGCGTTGCGACCGAAAGGCGTGCCTGCGCGATCTTCGTGACCGCCTCGATGAAGCTGCGGTTGCGGGAGATTAGTGCGCCGATGCGCGCGCCGCAGGCACTGAAGCGCTTGGAGACGGAATCGATCAGGATAAGGTTTTCGTCGATGTCGCTGAGGCTTGCCGCCGTGGTCAGCGTGCCGCCGTCATAGATGAACTCGCGGTAGACCTCGTCGCAGATGAGGTAAAGGTCGTGCTCCTTGGCAATGTCGGCGAGCAGACGCAGCTCCTGCGCCGTGAGCACCGTGCCGGTCGGGTTGCCGGGGTTCGTGACCATAATGGCGCGGGTCTTTTCGCCGATCAGCGGCTCGATCTGCTCGCGTGTGGCGTAGCGGTAGCCGTTCTCCGGCGTGGTGCGCGCGGGACGGATCGCGCCGCCTGCCATGCGGATAAAGGTATGGTAATTCGGATAGAACGGCTCGGGCACGATGACTTCGCAGCCGGGGTCGAGGATGCACAGCATCGCCATTTGCAGCGCCTCGCTGCCGCCGGTCGTGATGAGGATATCCCCGGTGTCAAACGCCACGCCCAGTCGGGCATAATAGCGCTGCACCGCTTCGAGCAGCGGCTCAATGCCGGGTGACGGCGCATATTCCAGCACGTCGGCGCGGTAGCCCGCCAGCGCCTCAAAATAGGCAGGTGGCGTCTGAATATCCGGCTGACCGATGTTCAGCGAATGGATGGTCACGCCGCGCTTGCGGGCGGCAACGGCATAGGGATAAAATTTTCGAATCGGCGATTGCTCGCACTGGCTGATTTTCTGCGACAGTTTCATGGGAATACCTCGAAATGAAGAAGTGTCAGGCGCGGCTCAAAATACGCTCCACGGCGTCCGTGCGCTCCCACGGCAGATCAAGCTCCGGACGACCGAAGTGACCGTAGGCGGCAGTCTGCTGATAGATC
>CAYRMX010000178.1:0-2436 GCA_964425295.1 uncultured Oscillospiraceae bacterium
CGTAAGACTCCCAAAGCTTGTCGATGATCTGCTTTTCTTCCATCTCGGCGGCGGATTTCCGCGCCTCAAGGCGGGCGCTCTCGCGCTCCATGTTGAGGATGTCGCGGCTCTTGTTCTGCGCTTCCTTGTCCATCGCGGTCTTGCGCGCTTCGACCTGCATCCGCTCTTCGAGCGCGGTTTTCAACTCCTCGCGCTGCGTCTGCACGGCGGCGTTCTGCGCTCCAAGGGCAGCTTCGCGTTCGGCGACGCTTTGGGTGAGGGTCTTGTCCTCCTGTTCATAGACAGCGATCAGCGCAAGCTTTTGCTCGCGGTCACCCCGCATTGCCTGTTCCAGACCGTGCAGATGGCTGATCGAGTCACGCGCGGTCGTCTTTTCGGCCTCCAATGCGGCGGAATCCATGCGGATGGCGGTCATACGCTCACTCAGGCGGTTACTCTCCTCGGCGGCGACACTCTGCCCGTCGGAGACGACCGACAGCTCGCGCTCCGTTTCGTCGATTTGACGTTGCAGCGCGGAGATTTGTTCCGTCAATGACATTTTTCGCGCCTGATCGGTCTGCATGCGCGAGGCAAGTGACTGCAATTCGCGCTCCGAAGCGGCAATCGCCTCCCCAATGGCGTCGGCAAGAACGGAATACTGCTTGAATTCGCCCTCTAAACGGAGCGTTTCATCCTGCGCGCTGCGCAGACGCCCCTCCTCGGTACTGAGCTGGAATTCGACTTCCTGCGTCAGACGCTCGGCTTCTTTCAGCTCCGACTGAAGCTGAGCAAGGCGTGTCTGCGTGTCCGACCGCTGCTTTTTCAGCCGTTCGATCTCGTTGGCGCGGGACAAAATGCCAGCATTGCGTGAGACAGATCCGCCGGTCATCGAGCCGCCGGCGTTGATGACCTGCCCGTCGAGCGTGACGAGGCGGAAGCGGTGCGAGAAGCGGTTGGCAATTGCGATGGCGGCGTCCATGTCCTGTGCGATGACGGTTTTTCCCAGCAGATTGTTGATGATTTCGCGGTAGCTGCTGTCACAGGCGACCAGCTCTGAGGCAATGCCGACGAAGCCGCGGCAACTTTCCACACCGCTCTCGTTGAGGGTTTTCCCGCGGATGACGCTCATGGGCAGAAAGGTCGCACGCCCGGAATCCGTGCGTTTCAGATATTGAATGGCAGCCTTTGCCGCCTGCTCGTCGCGGACGACGATCTGCTGCATGGCGCTTCCGAGGGCGGTCTCGATTGCGACGGTGTAGCTGTCCTCGGTGCGGATAAGGCGGGAGACAGGCCCGTGAATGCCGCCGAGACTGCGCTTTCCCTCCTGCATGACAACGCGAACCGCTTTGGAATAGCCCTCGAATTCGCGCTCCATTTCTTCAAATAATTTCAGCCGCGAGGAAACCGTTTCCAGCGCGACGCCGGTCTGCGTGACCTGCTTTTGCAGGGTGTCACGTCGCTCGGCGCGGGTTTTACTGCGCAGGCGGTAGCCCTCGATGGTGTTCTGTGCAGCGACGACGTCCTCCTGCGCCTCGCGCAGTGCCTTTTCCGCATGGGTCTTCGCCGCTTCGGCGTCCGAACGGCGGGCGGCGGCGGCAGTATGATCGTCGGTGAGCTGGGCGCGGCGCTCCCCGCTCTGCGCGAGAGCATCGGAAACTGCGGCGCAGTCGGCGTTCTTTGCCGAAAGCTCGGTGCGCAGCCGCTCCTGCTCGTTGCGCAGCGTCAGGTAGCGTCGGGTCATGCCCTCGGAGGAATCGGCAAGGCGTTTTCCCTCCTGCTCCGCTTCCTGCAGGCGCTCGGAAAGAGTCTGTGCTTCCACGGCGATCTGCGCAATGCGCGCTTCGAGCGCCGTGATCTGTTCACTGATGCCGCCGCTGCGGGTGTCCTGCTCGGCAAGCTCGTTCTGCACGCGGCGGAGGTTCGCGGCGCAGTTGTCGCGGTTCGTCTTCAAAACGGCTATCTCGCCGGAGATCGACTGCGCAAGCGCTTCTGACTGCGTGATCTTTTCGCGGAGCTGATCGGTCAGCATGTCGCGGTTGTGCAGGTCAAAGGTCAGCGTTTCCGAGGTGACATAGAGCTGATCAAGCGATTCATGCTCCTGTTGGAGGATGAACGCCGCGGAATGGTAGTCCTCTTCCGCCTTGCGCGCCGTGGCACTCAGCTTTTCCAGCGTGTTCAGCCAGAGGGCGACTTCAAGTCCTTTCAGCTCGCTGCGGTATTCAAGGTAAGCCTTCGCCTTCTCCGCCTGCTCACGCAGCGGCTCGACCTGCAATTCCAGTTCGGAGATTTTATCCCCGATGCGCAGCAGGTTGTCCTCCGTGTTTGCCAGACGGCGCTCGGTCTCCTCCTTGCGGTGGCGGTACTTGGAAATACCGGCAGCCTCCTCGAAGATCTCACGGCGGTCGGTGCTCTTGACGGACAGGATCTCGTCGATGCGACCTTGACTGATGTTTGAAT
>CAYRMX010000179.1:0-2434 GCA_964425295.1 uncultured Oscillospiraceae bacterium
TCTACTCAATTGTCAAGCACTTTTTTGCCTTTTTCTCAAGTTTTTTCTTTTTCCCCGAAAATTTCTTTGAGCGGCCGTTTTCCATGATCTGCCACTTGCAATTTGTCGCAAAAGCGGATATCATGACGGTAGACATAATATCAGAAAGGATGACTTGCATGCGAAACAGGCTTTTATCTGCGCTGCTTGCGGCGGTAATGCTGCTTGCGGCGATTCCGGTCACCTACGCGGCGCAGTTTACCGACATCGGCGGGCACTGGGCGGAAGCGTACATCGAAGAAGCAAACGAGCTTGGACTATTCGGCGGTATCACGGAGACGGAGTTTGCCCCGCAGGAGACGATGACCCGCGCGATGTTCGTGACGGTGCTCGGTCGTCTCGAGGGCGTCGATTTTGAGGACTGGGTGAGCGAAACCGCGCCGAGCTTCTTCCGCGATGTGCCGGAAGGGAGCTATTATGCGCCCTTTGTACGCTGGGCGGTCTGCAACGGGATCGTCGACGGCATGAGTCCGACGGAATTTGCGCCGGATGAGCCGGTCACACGCGAACAGATGGCAACACTTGTGGCGCGATATGTGCAAAAGCTCGGCTATTCGCTCACAGCCACCGAGGAGGGCACGGTCGTCGGGAGCTTTTCCGACCAAAATATGATCGCCGATTGGGCGACGGACGGTGTGGAGCTTTTGCGCAAGCACGCCATTCTCGGCGGTTCGCCCGACGGAAAAGGCGGAATGCGGTTTCTGCCGCTCGACACAGCGACCCGTGCGGAGTGCGCCAAGGTCTTCTGCATGCTGAAGCATACGCTTCTCGTCCCGGAGCAGCCGAAGCCGCAGCCGACCAGCGTCACGCTTTCGGCATCGGAGCTTTCGCTCTCCGTCGGGCAGACCTGCTACGATCTGTTTGCCACGGTCGAGCCGGAGGGCGAATTCCGCCTGACCTGGCGCAGCTCGGACACCGCCGTTGTCGCCGTTGATGAGATCGGCACGGTGCGCTGCGTCGGCAAGGGTACGGCGACCGTAACCGTTTATACAGGAAACGGACTGTCCGCCTCTTGTGTTTTCATCTGCAAGGAGGATTTGGCATCCTCGAAAGAGACGTATTCCGAAAAGTGCATCCGGCTTTTCGGAAAGATGGTCGACGACCCGCGCACCCACTACACCGAGCGCGACGTAGCCGTGGCGGACATGGCGCAGCTCACCGTTCCCGTCTGGGATTTTGACAGCAGAGGCGCGAAGGTCACGAAATACAAGACCGTGACCGTCCACAAAAACCTTGCGGCGACGGTGAGGGCAATTTTCGCGGAAATCTACCACGGCAAAGAGCAGTTCCCCATCCACTATCTCGGCGGCTGGAACTGGGCAGGAAAATCCGAGCACACCTGCGGCACGGCGCTCGACCTCAATCCGGACGAGAATTTTTACTGTTCACCGGAGGGTGTGGCGATCGTCGGCAAATACTGGAAGCCGGGCGAAGACCCGTACTCGATCGCCCTTGACGGCGAAGTTGCGCAGATTTTTGCGAAATACGGCTTCCGCCAAGGCGCGTACTGGAACAGCGGCTACCGTGACTACATGCACTTCAGCTATTTCGGAACATAAAAATCGTCTATTGACATTGCGCTTTTGCCGTATTAAAAATGCAAACGCGAGGTTGGCAGCTCTCCCGATTACGGCGGGAAATGCGGTCAACTCGTGGTTGCTGAAATTGCCGCTTCTCGCCAGGGTCGGGGGCGGCTATTTCTTTTTGCCTATTTCAAACCCAAAAGCCATAGCAGTAATGATGCGCATTAAAAGCGCGATCGTGATTTCTATGTCCGTCGGTTCAACCTTCTTTCGGAGTTGCCGCCGCTGCCGCGCTCTTGCTTGCTTCTATATCATATCACGGGATTTTTTATTTCTTCAACGCTTTTCTGTATTTTTAGATTACTTTTTCCCTATCGACTGCTTTTCTGCGCAGTGGGCTTTTTCTATGCAGAAGCGGCGCAAAAAACCGGGGCTCGGAAATCCGAACCCCGGTGCTTCTTGTAATTTGCTTACTATATTATATAGTATGGCTTACTTGCCCATGTTCATCTGCGCAGCGACTTCCGCAGCGAAGTCTTCCTGCTTCTTCTCGATGCCCTCGCCCTTTTCATAGCGAACGGCAGTGACGAACTTCACGCTGCCGCCAAGCTCCTTGGCTGCGGCGTTCATATACTGCTCGACGGAAACGCTGCCGTCCTTGACGAACGCCTGCTGGAGGAGGCAGTTCTCCTCGAAGAACTTGTTCATCTTGCCGGCTGCAATCTTTTCCTTAACCTGCTGGGGCTTGCTTGCCATCTTGGGATCGTTGTCCATCTGGGCAACGAGGATCTTCTGCTCTTCGTCAAGAACTTCGTCGGTCACGTCGCTCTTGTCCCAGAAACGGGGGTTCAGAGCTGCGATCTGCATGGCAA
>CAYRMX010000180.1:0-2352 GCA_964425295.1 uncultured Oscillospiraceae bacterium
GAAAAATGAAGATCGCGCCCGCTTCCACCCTTCCACAAGCGAAGCGAACGCGACCGAACCGATCAACTAAAAACCGCAGCCGAACAAGTATAACCACAAATTTTTAGTCAAGGGGCGTTTCATGGTTCGAGCTTTACGGGATGGATTACTGGAACGGAAGTTGCTGGTCTGTCGATGAAAGACAGGATATCCACCTTGCGCATGTCTATAAAGCAATCGCAGAAGACGAATTCGAGTTCATCGGTTACACTTTCGCGCGGGAATCCGTTTTTGCCGACTGAGCAAATCCATAAGCATTTTCATAAGCATTTACTCGAAAAAATAATGCTTATCGCGCGACCTTTTATGAATATTGAGTGTCCATTTTTTACTCATCGGAAAGCCCGCAAACCGTTGCAAATAAAGGAAAAGCCCCGAAAACGCAGTGTTTTCAGGGCTTTCCGTTTTGGAGCAGGGTACGGGAATCGAACCCGCCTCCGCGGCTTGGGAAGCCGCTGTACTACCGATGTACTAACCCTGCATCGGGTTCATTATAGCATTGCACCCGCGAAAATGCAAGCACTGTTTTGCAATTCGCGCCCGGCACAATTAATTTCTTCCTGCAATTTTGGGGTTGCGGTCGTCACGCTCAACGGGTATAATAACCGCAAGGCGGTTATTATACCCGTTTATCAATCAGAGGTCGAGCTTGAGGTCGCCGCTCTTGATCCAGCCGAGCTTGCGCATCAGCTCGCTGATGGCAAGCGTGAGAACGGCGGGCAGAACGACGCACAGAAGCACCAGCCCGACCCAGAACGTCGCGTTCGTCGTTTCCGCGGCGGTGATGACGCCGAGCGGGCCGACCAGTCCGCAGGTTCCCATGCCCGCCGAGACGCCGACATTCGTCAGCTTGAAGACGAGCGTGGAGACCGGTCCGAGAATGGCGGACGACAAAATCGTCGGCAGCCAAATGGCCGGACGGCGGATGATGTTGCCCATTTGGAGCATGGAAGTGCCGAGTCCCTGCGCAACCAGACCGCCCCAGCGGTTTTCGCGGAAGCTCATAACGGCGAACCCGACCATCTGGCAGCAGCAGCCGACCGTCGCCGCACCGCCAGCCAAGCCGGAAATGCCGATCATGGCGCAGATCGCGGCGGAGCTGATCGGGAGCGTCAGCAGAATGCCGACGACGACGGAGACGATGATGCCCATTGCGAACGGCTGAAGCTCGGTCGCGGTGTTGATGAATTCGCCGAGGTAGTACATGGCGTAAGCGATGGCAGGGCAGCAGAGCCACGAAACGGCTGCGCCGACCAGAATGGTGACGACGGGCGTGACGAGAATGTCGATTTTTGTCTCCTTGGAGACGAGCTTGCCGATCTCGCAGGCGACCAGAACCGCCACGAACGAGCCGGCAGGGCCGGCAGTATAGGCAATCGGCGTGACGCCCACGGGGATCTCCGCGCCCATGACATAGCCGATCGCGCCGACGACGGCAGACGACAGCAGAACCAGCCCATCCGCCTTGAGTGCAGCGGCGACCGCGACGCCGATGGCAGAGCCGACGACATAGTTATTCTTGGCAAAGGCGGCGATCTCGGAAAGGATTTGCAGCCCGAGCTTGTCGCCGAGCGTGCCGAGAATCGTCCCGATCAGCAACGAGGCGAACAATCCCTGCGCCATCGCGCCCATTGCGGTGACAAAATACGTTTTCCACGAGGGCACGACGCCCTTGCGTTTCATAAACTCTCTCATAATTCCCTCCGTTTTGGGGATTTGTCCCGATTTCTGCATCAATTGTACTGCACCTGCGCACAGAATGCAAGGGCAAATCGATGAAAGGATATCGAATGATGGCAAAAATCGACGCTGCGGGCACGGCGCGCCGCAGCATTTTGAGGTGATAACCGATGGATTTTAAGCTTCACGCCCCCTTTCAGCCGACCGGCGACCAGCCGCAGGCAATCGCCGCGCTGACCGACGGTTTGCGCCACGGCATGCGCGAACAGGTGCTGCTCGGCGTCACCGGCTCGGGCAAGACCTTCACGATGGCGAGCGTCATCGCAAATCTCAACCGTCCGACGCTCGTTTTGGCGCATAACAAGACGCTTGCAGCGCAGCTTTGCAGCGAGTTCCGCGAGTTTTTTCCCGAAAACGCCGTGGAATATTTCATATCCTACTACGACTACTACCAGCCGGAGGCGTACATCGCGCACACCGACACCTACATTGAAAAAGACTCTGCCGTCAACGACGAGATCGAGCGTCTGCGTCACAGCGCGACCTCGTCTCTCTTTGAGCGGCGAGACGTGATCGTGGTCGCGTCTGTTTCGTGCATCTACGGCTTGGGCGACCCGATCGACTACAAAAGCA
>CAYRMX010000181.1:0-2348 GCA_964425295.1 uncultured Oscillospiraceae bacterium
TTGAATTCCTTGATGAAGCTGCCCTTTTTCTCTTTTTTAGCCACGGGGCAAGTCTCCCTTCTGTCGATATTTATCATCATCCATTATAAGCCGTCGCCCGACGGAATGCAAGCCCGCGGGCGAAAAAATTCGGAATTTTGCACAAAAAGGCTCGCCCCAATGGGCGAGCCGATGCTTGATTATTTTGTCTCAATGACTTCCAGACCGCCGAGGTATTTGCGCAGGACCTCCGGCACGACGACCGAGCCGTCGGCGCGTTGGTTCTGCTCGACCATCGCGGGGAAGATGCGGCTGGTCGCAAGCCCCGAACCGTTGAGCGTGTGGACGAATTCGGTCTTGCCGGTCGCCTCACGGCGGAAGCGGATGTTGCCGCGCCGCGCCTGATAATCCCGCGCGTTGGAGACGGAGGAGACTTCCTTGTAGCCGTTCATGGACGGAATCTGAATTTCAATGTCATATGTCCGCGCCATCGACGCCGAGCAGTCGCCCGCCGCGAGCTTGACCGTGCGGAAGTGGAAGCCGAGGTCGCGCACGAGAGCCTCCGCCTTGCCGACAAGCTCGTCGAACGCTTCGTCGGACTTCTCCGGCAGGGTGTATTGGAACATTTCGACCTTGTTGAACTGATGCCCGCGCACCATGCCGCGCTCGTCGGCGCGGTGAGAGCCGGCTTCGCGGCGGAAACAGGGGGTATAGGCAAACAGCTTGTGCGGCAGGTCGGCTTCCGTCAGGATCTCGCCGCGATGGAGGCTGGCGAGCGCCGTTTCCGCCGTCGGGAGCATGAAGTGCATGCGGTCGTCGGTCGGATTTTCGATCTTATAGACCTCGTCGGCAAACTTCGGGAACTGACCGGCAGTTTCGCCGCACCGGTATTCAAGCATGTGCGGCAGAACGACCATCTCGTAGCCGTCGCGCAGGTGGCAGTCCATGAAATAGTTGAGCAGCGCCCATTCCAGCCGCGCGCCCATGCCGCGATAAATCCAGAAGCCGGAGCCGGCGAGCTTCGTGCCGCGCTCATAGTCGATCAGACCGAGGTCGGTGCAAAGGTCGACGTGGTGCTTCGGCTCGAAATCGAACTTGTGCGGCTCGCCGTAATAGCGCAACGGCTCGTTGTTCTCCTTGCCGCCGGGCTTGAGGTCGGGATCGGGGAGGTTGGGGAGGGAGAGCATCAGTGTGCGGTACTCCGCCTCGACCTCAGTCAGCGCCTTGTCGTTGGCGGCGATTTGCGCTTTCAGCTCGCCCATGCGCTTGAAGATCGGCGCAACGTCCTCGCCCGCCTTTTTCTTCATCGGAATCTCTTTGGAGACGCGGTTCTGCTCCGCCTTGTCCGTTTCCGTCTCGAGGATCAGTGCACGGCGCTTGGCGTCCAGCTCCAGAATGCGGTCGACCTGCGCGTCGCAGTCGACCTCCTTCGCCCGCAGACCCGCCTTGACTGCTTCGGGATTGTCTTTGATTCGTTTAATATCCAGCATAATTGTCACCTCATACGATGTTTAAGAAAGCTCGTTCAAAAGTTCCGCATAAATTTTCGCGGCAGGCTCGGAGAGCAGCTTGGCATAGCCCTCCAGCTCCGCCATGTAGCCGTGGAAGCCGACCGTGTTGCCCGTGTTCAGCGCGTTCTGCGCCAGCGCGAGCAGCTCGTTGGCTTTGACGCTGTCCTGCATGGAGTCGAGCTGTGCCTGAAGCGAATTGTTGTCCGCCTTGAGCGAATCGAGCTGCTGCTCCATCTCGATGATGCTCGCATGCGCGCCGGTGTTTGCCGCGTCGATGTCGTCCTGCATCGCGCGCACCTTGACCACCAGCGACACCGCAACAAGCAAAAATGCCGCGGCGAACATGATCGTCATATATTCGAGCATCGCCCGCTTCTTGCGTGGGGTCAGCTCCTCGTCGCCGCTCTGCGGCGCGCGTTCAATGGGTTCCTGCTTGGTCATGAGAGTCCTCCGTTAAATTCATCGTCCGCAGGGCGTCATACAGCCGCTGCAAATCATCCTGTCCGTAAAATTCCAGCTCAAAGCGCCCCTTGCGCTTGCCGTTGACGATCTTGACCTTGCGGCCGAGATGACGTGTCAGCAGTTTTTCGCACTCGCCGACGTAGTCCACCGTCATCGGTGCGGGGGCTTTTTCCGGTTTTTCTCCGGACGCCATGCGCTTGCACATCGACTCTGCCTGCCGCACGGACAGACGCAGTGCGATGATCTTCTGCGCAGCCGCCTTTTGCAGCCGCTCGTCGGGAATGGAGAGCACCGCACGCGCATGCCCCGCCGACAGCGTCCCGTCGACGACGAGCGCCCGAACCTCATCGGGCAGCGCAAGCAGACGCAGCGCATTCGTCACCGTCGGTCGGGATT
>CAYRMX010000182.1:0-2330 GCA_964425295.1 uncultured Oscillospiraceae bacterium
GGCTACCACCATCAATGTCACGGTTGTCGTTGAGATGAATGGTAAGGACTACACTTTCACCGGCTCCGTCGAGCTCGATGTACAGGATCCCAGCACCATCGCCTATGTTGGCTTCGACGCTTCTCACGAAAATGAGTATGTCGCCGGCTACAACAAGGACCTCATGGCAAACTTCGCCACCCTGGCTAAGGACGCCAACATCCGCAGCGAAAACCTGACCACCTCTGAGGCTCTCATTGCCGCCTGCAAGAGCGACAAGTATGCAGCTCTGGTGATCACTGCTCCGTCCCGCCGCGCCGGCAAGGAAGGCAAGACCTACTCTGCCGACGAGCTGGCTGCACTGGTTGAGTACAACGCAAAGGGCGGCATCCTCATGATCACCGGCCTCGGCGACACCAACGATCAGCTCGAGAACGTTGCACACACCGCTGCTACCCAGAATGAGCTGCTCAAGGCTCTGGGTTCCTCCCTGCGTATTGCTGACGACGGCCTGTATGATGACGAGGGCTTCCAGTTGACCTTCAATGCATTCGGCAACAGCGATATCGTCAAGGGTCTGACCACCGGCATCACCTACTACGGCGGCGCTTCCATCTACGCTGTGGATGCAGCAGACAAGGCTACTGCCACTCTGCCCGCTACCGTTGAAACCCTGCTCTTTGCCAACAAGGTTTCCGAGTCCCTGGACAAGGATGCTGACGGCGGCGTGAACACCACCAAGTACGCCTACGCTGAGGGCGACGACCGCTTCCTGGCCGTTGCTGCTGAACAGATCGAGGGCAAGGGTCTGATCATCGTCTCCGGCACCACGCTGTTTGACGACTACGACCTGGCCATCCCCGCAACGAACGGCAACAACGCTCTGGCTAAAAACCTCCTCGACGTGATCAACCCCGTGAAGATCACCCCGATCGCTGAGGTTCGTAAGCAGACCGAGGCCGGCTACCGTTATGTCATCGAAGGCACGGTTACCACCAACGCCTCCGGCTACGACACCAGCACGGCATTCTTCGATTGCATCTACATCCAGGATGCTACCGGCGGTATGTGCTGCTTCCCCGTTGCCAACAGCTATAAGATTGGCGATGTGGTTCGCGTCACCGGTACCACCCACTTCTATCAGGGCGAGGCTGAATTCAGCGTCATCGATTCTGAGCTGATTGGCACCGCCGATCCTGTGCAGCCCGTTGAAATCTCCATTGCAAACCTCAACAACCGCTCCGAGGAAGGCAAGCTTGTCACCATCAAGGGCATTGTTGCTGCAATCACTGAGAAGGACCGCATTCCCGAATCCATCTATGTCAGAGACGTTGCTACCGGCGAAATCGCCCGTGTGCACATCGATGGTTACATCTGCGCCAAGGACACCATCGAGGGCCTGAAGGTTGGCTGCCGCATTGAGGCTACCGGCCTGGCTTCCTTCGACGATGCCTATGCCAACGAGAACAGCAGCGACTCCCGCCTGCGTGTCCGTAACCGCGCTGAGATCATTTGCACGGAGCTCAACTGCGAGCACACCGAGCTGACCAAGATCGATGAGGTTCCCGCAACCTGCACCGAAAACGGCACGGAAGCTTACTGGAAGTGCAATACCTGCGGTATGCTCTTCTCTGACGCCGAAGGCACGAAGACCATCCTGGAGCCCGTTGTGATTCCCGCAACCGGCCACAACTACGTCAATGGCACCTGCACGAACTGCGGCGCTGCGGATCCCGATGGCAAGCCCTTCGAGAATCCGTTCTCCGACGTGAGCGACAAGGCATGGTACTATGAGTACGTCATGGCTGCTGCCGAGGCTGGCCTCGTCAACGGCTACGAAGACGGCACCTTCCTGCCCGAGGGCAGCCTGACCCGCGCCGAAGCTACCATGCTTCTGTACCGTGCGGCTGGTTCCCCGAAGGTTGAAGGCAAGGCTTCCTTCACTGACCTGCCCAATGCATGGTATCAGGATGCAATTGCCTGGGCCGAGCAGAACGAGGTTGTCAACGGCGTTGGCAAGGGCAAGTTCGAGCCGGAAGAGTCTGTCACCCGTGAACAGCTCGTTACCATGATCTGGCGTCTGGAAGGCCAGAAGAAGGTCGAAAAGACCCTCGAAGGCTTCGAAGACAGCGCCAAGGTCAATAGCTGGGCAGTGGATGCCTTTGCATGGGCCATCGAAGAGGGCATCATCAACGGCACTACCTTCACCGGCAAGACCGGCATCTATCTGGCACCTCAGGACAACATCACCCGCGCTGAGACTGCTAAGGTCTTCTGCGTCTATTGTGACCTGAAGTAAATCCCTGCAAAAAACCCACCCTGCCGCAAGGCAGGGTGGGTTGACTCTCAAA
>CAYRMX010000183.1:0-2263 GCA_964425295.1 uncultured Oscillospiraceae bacterium
CCCTCGCGCAGCACTCTGCCGTCCGGGATGCCGTGAATGACGGTATTGTTCACGGAAGCACAGACGCTTGCAGGATAGCCGCAGTAGTTGAGGAAGGAAGGTGTTGCACCTTGTGACACGATAAAATCGTGGACAGCTTTGTCAATCTCTTTGGTTGTTACGCCGGGTCTTACCATATCCCCTGCCAAGGCACGGGCTGCCGCGGTAATTTTACAGGCACGGCGCATCACAGAGATCTCACGTTCATTTTTGATTGGGATCATTCGCAATCTCCCAACGCCGCCATAATATCACGAGTTGCATCCTCAATGGGCTGATCGCCGTTGACAAGCCGGAGCTTGCCGAGGTTCTCATAGAAGCCCTTGAGCGCTTCGGTTTCCGCGTGGTAGACCGCAAGGCGATGACACACCGTTTCCGGCTTGTCGTCGTCGCGGATTACCAGTGCAGAGCCGCAGGCATTGCAGATGCCCTCCGTTTTGGGCGGATTTGCCACGATATGATAGCTCGCGCCGCAGGCACCGCACACGCGGCGACCCGTCATGCGCTGCTCGATCACAGCGTCGGCAATTTCGATAGATACGACACGGTCGATCTCCACACCTTGATCGACAAGCGCCTGCGCCTGAGGGATTGTGCGGGGCATACCGTCAAGGATATAGCCGTTTGCACAATCCGGGCGGGCGAGCCGTTCCCGAACGATGCCGATAATGACATCGTCGGGGACGAGCATACCCTTGTCCATAAAGCTTTTGGCTTTCAGACCGGTCTGAGTACCGTTCTTGATCGCTTCCCGAAGGATGTTGCCGGTGGAAATGGTGGGAATGTTCAAGCGGGCGGCGATGATCTCCGCCTGCGTGCCTTTCCCCGCACCGGGTGCTCCCAACAGAATCAGTCTCATAAGAAACCTCCGTTATTTCTCGAGGAAGCCGGAATAGTTGCGCATCATCATCTGCGCTTCGATCGCCGAGACAGTCTCAAGCGCGACACTGACGATAATGATGACGGAAGTACCGCCGAAGGAGAACGAAGTGTCACCCGTGACCGTGCCGAGGATGATCGGAAGCACCGCAATGATACCAAGGTAGATCGCGCCGAAGAGGGTGATCTTGTTGATGACCTTGCGGATGAAGTCCGAAGTCGGTCTGCCCGGACGGAAGCCGGGGATGAAGCCGCCGTTCTTCTTGAGGTTGTTGCCAACCTCGACGGGGTTGTACTGAATGGTGGCATAGAAGTAGCTGAAGCCCACGATGAGGAGCAGGTAGCAGACGGTGTAGACCGTGCTGGTGCTGCTGAACACATTGTCATACCACCAGTTGCCGTTGCCGACGCCGCAGAAGGCGCAGATGGTAGCCGGGAGGCTGGCGATGGACTGGGCGAAGATGATCGGCATAACGCCGGACATATTCACCTTGATGGGCAGGTGGCTGCTCTGACCGCCGTAGACCTTCCGACCAACGACGCGCTTGGCGTACTGGACGGGGATGCGGCGCTCTGCCTGGGAAACGAAGATGATGAAGACGATGATCGCGAGCATGCCGACGATGAGGAGCAGCGACCAGTACCACTGAGAAGCAACGCCCTCGGCGGACGGGAACGCCAGGCTCCACAGCGGACTGATAATGCCGCTGGGGATACGCGCGATGATGTTGGCAAACAGGATCATGGAGATACCGTTGCCGATGCCGAATTCGCTGATCTGGTCGCCCAACCACATGACGAGCGTCGAGCCTGCCATGAAGGTGAGGATGATCGCGATTGCGGGCAGAATGCCGGTTTCGGTGAGCAGCATGTTGTTGTAGCTGCTGTTATAGTTGGTGAGCATCACATAGTAGGCAAAGCCCATCAGCAGACCCAGACCGACAGTGGTGTAACGGGTGATGCGGTTGATCTTCTTTCTGCCTTCCTCGCCGCCTTCCTTGCTCAGGCGTTCCAGAGCCGGGATGGCGATGGTGAGAAGCTGAATGATGATCGATGCGTTGATATACGGCTGAATAGACAGCGCGAAGATCGTCGCCATAGAGAACGCGTTGCCGGACATCATGTTGAGGAAGCCAAGGATGGTGTCACTCAACTGCTGTTCGAACATCATGCTCATCTGTTCTACGTTGACGAACGGGACGGGGATAACGTTGCCGATGCGGTAAAGCAGGATGATCAGAAGCGTAAAGAGGATCTTCTTGCGCAGATCCGCGATCTTCCATGCATTGCGAAGTGTCGTAAGCACTTACACCACCTCAGCCTTTCCGCCTGCCTCCTCAATTTT
>CAYRMX010000184.1:0-2179 GCA_964425295.1 uncultured Oscillospiraceae bacterium
GTCGATGAAGCGGAACTTGCCGTATTCGTTTTCAAAATAGCTGTCAATGGCGTCGCGCGTCGTGCCGGCAACGTTGGAGACGATCACGCGCTCCTCGCCGAGAATGCGGTTGAGCAGGCTGGACTTGCCGACGTTCGGCTTGCCGACGATGGCGACGTTGATGACCTCACCTTCGTCCTCCTGCGCGCATTCTGCGGGGAAGTGCGCAACGCACCAGTCGAGCAGGTCGCCCGTGCCGTGCCCGTGAACGGCGGACACTTCGATCGGGTCGCCCATGCCGAGAGCATAGAATTCGTAAACATCCGGGTTGACCAGACCGACGCTGTCACACTTGTTGACGGCGAGGCAGACCGGCTTTTTGCTGCGCAGCAGCATCGTCGCGACGTCCTGATCGGCGGCGGTGACGCCGGTTTTGATGTCCGTGACCATCACGATCACGTCCGCCGTCTCAATGGCGATCTCCGCCTGACGGCGCATGAATTTCAGCATTTCGCTGTCGGTGTTCGGCTCAATGCCGCCGGTATCCACCAGCTCAAATTCCCGACCGTTCCAGTCGCAGCTTCCGTAAATGCGGTCGCGCGTAACGCCCGGCGTATCCTCGACGATCGCCGCGCGCCGCCCGGTCAGTTTATTAAACAGCATGGACTTGCCCACATTCGGGCGTCCGACGATCGCGACCAGTGGCTTTGCCATCCGCGATCCCTCCCTTTGCAGAATTTGCGCCGAACCTGCGGCGCATGCGGGCATGTACTTGCATACCCGTCCATCATATTATTGTTTATTATAGTATAAATCCGATTCCCTGTCAACTCCCCGCGCGGGCGGGGAGCGCGCACGGCGTTTCCGCAACGGCAAGAAAAAAGAGGAAAGCAAACGCTTTCCTCGTCTTTCACCGTAATGATTTGCAATTGCAAATTACTTTGCTTCCGCAGCAGGAAGAACTTCGCGACCATTATAGGTACCGCAGTTCTTGCAAGCTCTGTGGGGCAGGCGTGCCTCGCCGCACTTCGGGCAAGCGACAACACCGGGCACGGAGAGCTTCCAATGAGAACTACGTCTCTTATCCCGTCTCGCCTTGGAAACCTTACACTTCGGAACAGCCATGAATGACACCTCCTTGGTCAGAGTGAAATTATTTCTTATCCTTCAAAAGCTGCCCAAGGACAGCCAAACGGGGATCGACTTCACGGCGGCAGTCGCAGCCGCCATCGTTGAGATTCTTGCCGCACCGGGGGCAAATGCCTTTGCAGTCCGGCTTGCACAGCAGCTTGGAATCCATATTCAGCACGAACGCCGTGGTCAGAATGTCGTCGAGATCGGCGCAGTCGTTTTCCAGCAGGAACGTCCATTCATCCGCCTCGTCCTCATTCTCCAGCGCACGGGTCAGCACCGCCTTGACCGGATAGGAAACCGCACGCTCGAAGGATGCCGCGCAGCGGTCACAGTCCGCGTGCAGCGTAGTGGTCAGTTCCGCCTCCAGCAGCAAAACGCCCGCCGTGTTGCGCACCGTTCCCTTTGCCAGCACCGGCTCCCGCACAGGAAAACCACCGCCGAATCGCAGCTCAGACAGATCCAGCGCCGTCTCAAACGGAAGCACGCTGTCGGGGGTATCCATAATTCTTGACAGCCGTAACAGCATAGCAATCCCCTATTTCGTAGTCGTGCAAGAGCTATTATAACGGTTTCTTCGCCTTTTGTCAAATGCTTTTTTGATTTTTTCATCGAAATATGCTTGACTTTCGCATTTTTTTCCCGCATAGTAAGAGAGACAAAGGAGGCAAGCCCATGAAAGAGCTGAAAATCGGGCAAAATGACGCAGGGCAGCGACTCGACCGCTTCCTTGCCAAGGCAGTGCCGCTGCTGCCGGCGTCGCTGGCGCAGAAGTATCTCCGCCTCAAGCGCATCAAGCGCAACAATGCCCGCGCCCGGCGCGACGACCGCCTGTGTGAGGGCGACGTGCTGCAATTATATATCAATGACGAATTTTTCGATACGCCCCGCGCCGAAAATGCCTATCTCACCGTTGCCACGCCGAAGCTGAACGTGGTCTATGAGGATGAGAACCTCCTGCTCGTGGACAAAAAGCCCGGCGTCGCGGTTCACCCGCACGACGGCGCGGAGTACGGCAAAACGCTGATCGACCACATTCAGGCGTATCTTTACGCCAAGCGTGAATGGC
>CAYRMX010000185.1:0-2170 GCA_964425295.1 uncultured Oscillospiraceae bacterium
TGCGCAGACTTTCAAAGTCAACTGACGGGCAGGAAGCATCCGGAAAGAGGCCGATGCTGGTTGCCTGTACCAGCAGGTCGGCATCGCGCGGGATGCTGCAATGCTCCGGAAAGGGGAGCCACAGCGCCTGCGCGTTGGTACGGGAACGGACAAGATCGGCCAGCAGGGTGCCACGCGTTTCGCTCCGGTTGATGATGTAGAGCTTTTTTGCGCCGTGCAGCGCCAACTCAATGGCAATTGCACGCGCAGCCCCGCCCGCGCCGAGAATGGCAACCGTTTTTTCCTCGGGAGTGATGCCATTTTGATCTAATGACAGCAAAAAGCCCTTTCCATCCGTGTTTTCTCCGTAAGCTTTTCCGTTGCGGAAGAGAACCGTATTTACTGCGCCGATTCGTTCCGCAGCAGGGGAAAGCTCGTTCAGATATTCCAAAACAGCTACTTTATATGGCAATGTGATATGCGTTCCGAGGAAGGAGGCAGCGCGCAGTCCGCGGATTGCGTCACCAAGATCCGCAGCCTGCACCTGCATGGTAATATAGCGCCCGTTAAGGCGCAGCGCACGGAAAGCTGCTTCTATGGGAACCACTGTGGGATTCTCATCCACGGGGCAACCCAGCAGTCCAATCAGTTCAGCCCGATAGCTTTTCATTCGTTTGACTCCTTTCCGGCTTCCTGGCCAAGATAGGCCACGATGGTGTCCACAACAATCTGGTGATCGGTTCTGTGCGGCAGGCCGGAGCAGCAGATGGCGCCTATAACACCGGTACCGCGCAGTGTCAGTGGGAAACCTCCTCCAAGAAAGGCGTAGTCCGCCGTGGACAAATGCCAGTCACGCTCCGGATCCTCTCCGGACAGCTTCAGCACAAGTCCTGCCCGCAAAGAACTCATATGGGTTGTTTGCACGGTGTTGTATTTACGCCGCAGCCACTGCTCGTTGTGGAGATTGGTTGTGGCAAAGCCGTAGCGGAAGAGAACATAGCCGTTGCACGTTATTTCAAAAGCCGGCTGCAATGCGCGCTTTTTTGCTGTCTCTACCAGCATACAGCCGAGACACCATGCGTCGTCGGCAGAAAAATGTGCAAACTGAAGCTGTTTCTCCTGCTGCTCTAAGCGACACAACTCCTCACGCAGGGTTTCCATTACAGCATCTCCCCTTCCAGTTTACTCCGAGCAGTTCCAGCATAATCGGACGCAGCGCCTCCAGACTTCCGCGATAAAACCAGTGATAGAGCGCAAGCTGCGAGGAAGACATCTCAGCACCTCCGAAGGTTTCTCCGGTGGTTTCCAACTCAGCGAAGCCGTCGGTACGCGTATCGTTCATATAGACGAACAGGGAACAGCCGTTTTCTCCCGGACGGTCAGAGGGTTCCTTCAGATAGCGGTCAGAAGGATTGTTCCAGTAGTTACGAATGAAAAGAGTATAGGTTCCGTCTTCGCCCGGATAAAGGTAACCGACGCGGCCGACACTCTGGCAGGCACGCGCACCGATCTTGTGCTCTGCGCAGGAACGAACGCAAATACAGGCACAGCCGTCGTGGAACGTCAGAACCTGGTCGGCTGAAGGGGCATAGTAATCCACATAGTCGAACTGTGTGCCAAAATGGGGAATCAGAAATACACCGCCGGCACGTACCTGACAAAGGTTCCATAATTCCAGCGCCATTGGCGCATCGACAGAGCAGTCTTCCATGCGAATGTGCTGACAGAAGCCGCTGAAGCTGACGCCTTGCATCAGACTGCTTCCTGTGCAGGAAAAACGCAGTGGATTTTCACACCGGGAAAAGCGCCGGACGGTATGCAGCCGCTTTGCGGAATACCGGTGCTCAAAAAGCTCTGCTTCAAGCTTGCTTTCCAGCACAACCTCGTTTGCTCCATTTCGTGATAGTGTACTTACTCCGGGATCCAGAGAGGACTGAACGGTATAGCTTTCCTGAAACTCCCGGCGCTTTTTTGTAAAAAAAGGGAACTCCGGTGCAACCCATAGCCGGTCACCGCCGACATTCCAACCTCCGCTGCTCCGAAATGCGCGATAAGCTGAGGCACTGTTCAGCGCGCCGTCTGTCCAGAGCAGGCCAGCCGAATCTTCTTTTTCGTAAGGACCAAAGACTCGTCCGGCTTCCTGCCAGATCAGAAGTGTTTCTCCTGCGCCGATTGGCAGGAGTGCATAGTG
>CAYRMX010000186.1:0-2136 GCA_964425295.1 uncultured Oscillospiraceae bacterium
TCTACTCAATTGTCAAGCACTTTTTTGCCTTTTTCTCAAGTTTTTTCTTTTTCCCATTTATAAGCCTCAAAAAATCGCATTACGCGCGTAATGCGCGCGGTTTTCCCGATCAGCGGAGCGTTTCTGCTTCAAAAACCGTGCGGAATGCGTCGTAAAGTCGTCGGGAAATCAGCTCGTGCCCGACATATGTGGGATGCACGCCGTCCGCCAGCACCGTCTCCGCAGAGGTCTTTGCGGCAAACGCCGAAAGCATTTCCTGAAGCGGCACAAACAAAAGCCCGTGCTTTTCCGCCAGACGCCTCGCCGCTTGGGCGCGCAGCCTGACCTCCGTATCAAACGCGTCGAACTGCTCCTCGGTTTTCGCAGCGCGCAGGACAAACGGCTCAAGCAGAATGATCCGGAGTTCGGGCAGCTCCTTAAGTACCCTGTTCAGAAGCAGGTCGACATTAAACTCATAGTCCTCGGCGCTGACACCGTCATGTGTTCTCAATTCCGCCCACACATCATTGACGCCGATGAGCAGGGTCATATAGTCCGGCTTCAAATTCAGCAGGTCGCGCTTGATTCGTGCAAGCAGATCGATGCTGCGGTTGCCGCTGATCCCGCGATTCAGGAATCGGAAAGTACCCGGATAGTCGCAGCCGAGCTTGCCCGCCGTCATGGTCGCATAGCCGTAGCCCAAATTGCAGTCGTCTTCCCTGCTGCGCCCAGCGTCCGTAATGGAGTCTCCCATAAACAGAATCGTTTTCATTGTATCTCCTCTTTCCGTTGTCCGGTGTGCCGTTTTGCAGCCTATACTTATTATTATATAGTTTAGTACCGGGCGCGGGAAATGTCAATCTCGATTTTTGCCGAAATCTGCCCGATAAGCTGCCGGACGGTTATGTTTTGATACATTTCTTTCCATTCGTCACATTGCTCATTTCTATGCCTAAAAAATTGATAGATTCATAAAATTATTTTTTGAGCACAACTTTTTTGCGAAAAAGTATTGTTTCTTCCGCGCTTTTTGTGTATGATGTGTCCAGCAATACATTGCGTTCCGTATTGCGCAACCTTGGGCTATGCCCGAAATAACAAGGAGGAAGTAAAATGAAAAAGATCTTAGCACTCATTCTTGCTCTCGCCATGATTGCCTGTCTGTTCGCCGGCTGCGGCAACAAAGACAATGGGGACGAGACCAAAGCCACCGACGCTCCCGCCGGAGACGACACCAAGGCTCCCGAGGGCGACTCCGCCAAGACCATCAAGGTTGGTCTGATCTGCATCGGCGACGAGAATGACCAGGGCTATACCTACAACTTCATCCGCGGCAAGGACGCTGCGACCGAAGCACTGGCAGCCAAGGGCATCAACGTCGAATGGGTCATCAAGTGGAACATCGGCGAAGATTCCTCCTGCGAGGATGCCAACATTGAGCTTGCCGAAGCAGGCTGCTCCCTCATCATCAACAACTCCTTCGGTCATGAGCAGTTCATGCTCAAGGTCGCTCCCGACTATCCCGACATTCAGTTCGTCGGCTGCACCAACCAGGGTTCCTGGAACGACGATCTGGACAATACCCACAACGCATTCGCCAACATCTATGAAGGCCGCTATCTGGCAGGTGTCGTCGCCGGCATGAAGCTGCAGGAAATGATCGATAACGGCGAGATCACGGCTGACGAAGCCGTCATCGGCTATGTCGGTGCGTTCTCCTTCGCGGAAGTTATCTCCGGCTTCACCTCTTACTTCCTCGGCGCGCGCAGCGCTTGCCCGAGTGTGACCATGAAGGTGCAGTTCGTCGGCTTTTGGTCCGACGCCACGGAAGAAGCCAACGCCGCCTCCGCTCTGTGCGACATGGGCTGCGTGCTGATCTCCCAGCACTCCGACAACACCACCCCCGCGACCACCGCGCAGAACAAGGGTGTGTACCACACCGGCTATAACAACGACATGATCGAAGTCGCTCCCGACGCTTCTCTGGTCGGCACGCGCATCGACTGGTCGGTCTACTTCTCCTACATCATCGAAGCGGTCGCCAACGGCGAAACCTTTGAGCAGGACTGGTGCAAGGGCATTGCGGACGGCGCTGTCGTTCTGACCGCGCTCAACGAGAACATCTGCGCTGCCGGCACTGCCGAGAAGCTTGAAGAG
>CAYRMX010000187.1:0-2124 GCA_964425295.1 uncultured Oscillospiraceae bacterium
CATCATCGCCGCAGATCACCGTCCGATATCCCTTGAGCAGCACCGTCGCCCCCGTTTCCCTGTGCAGCCGCCATGCCGCCGAACGCCGCGAGCCGGAAAGCTCGCCGCCGAGTCGGCGGAACTCACCGTCATGCGGCGTCAGGATCACGGGACAAGCCGCGCCACGCAGTACATCTATATGCCCCTCGAGGACATTTATGCCATCGGCGTCGACGACAACCGGACAGCGTGCATTTTCCAATACCGCTTTGACCGCCGCAAACGTCCCCGCGCTTTTCCCCAGACCGCAGCCGATCAGGCAGGCGTCGCAGGTCTTCAGCCGCTCCAAAATCGTGGGAACTGCCGTCTCGGAGAGCATGCCGTCCTCGTCCGCAAGCGGGAAGACCATCGGCTCGACCAGTTTCCCCGCAACGATGGGATAGACCGAGGCCGGAACACCCAGAAACACCAGCCCCGCTCCTGTCCGCACCGCCGCCTGCGCGGCAAGCACCGGCGCGCCGGTGTATCCGACCGCGCCGCACAGCAGCAGAATTTTGCCGAAATCGCCCTTGTGCGCAGTTCTCGGACGCGGCGGAAGCCACCGATCCAGCACGAAGCGGTCAACGCACTTCACCTGACGGGAAATCGAGATCTTCATACCTTCTCCTCCAACGGTTTCTTTCCTTTATTATAGCGCAAGTGCTTCATTCGTCAAAGTATTTTCCGTTTTTCGGGCAAAAATTAAAATATCGGCTTGCAAGTCCGCGCATTTTGTGCTAAAATCACCTTGCAATACAGAATATGGCGATGATCGGGCTGCCGGTCGTCCTGCGCGGCTTTCAGAGAGGATGGAATGCTGGGAACATCCGCCGCGGACGATGCGGGCTTTCTCCCGTGAGCTTCCGACTGAACGCATATGCCAGTAGGCTCGGACGGGTCGCTCCGTTAAAGGTCAGAGTGCGCAGTGTTGGCTGCGAATTGCGGGTGGTACCGCGGAAGGCTTTCTCGTCTTTCGTCCCCTTTCGGACGAAAGGCTTTTATTTTGTAATTTCACAAAGGAGAGTGTCATATGAGAGAACAACTCGAACAGATCAGGACGCAGGCGCTTGCGGACATCCGCAACGCACTCGACGCCGTTTCGCTCGACGCCGTGCGCGTCCGCGTTCTTGGCAAAAAGGGTGAGCTGACCGGCGTTTTGAAGCAGATGGGCAAGCTCAGTGCCGAGGAGCGCCCCGTGATGGGGCAGATTGCCAACTCCGTCCGCGCCGCATTGGAAGAAACGCTCGAACAGCGCAAGGCGGAGCTGCAAGCCGCCGCGCTGGAAAAGAAGCTGGCAGAGGAAGCCATTGACGTCACCATCCCCGGCAAGCCGGTGTCCCTCGGTCATCAGCACCCGATGAACAAGGTTTTGCAGGAGGTCAAGGAGATCTTCATCGGCATGGGCTATCAGATCGTCGACGGCCCGGAAGTCGAGGAAGCCGCCTATAACTTCACTCGTCTGAACATTGAGGAGGGGCATCCCTCGCGCGACCGTTCCGACACGTTCTATTTTGACGACGACGATTCCGTCCTGCTGCGCACGCAGACCAGCCCCATGCAGATTCGCGTCATGGAGCATCAGCAGCCGCCCATCCGTATTCTCGCCCCGGGTCGCGTCTTCCGCAAGGACGAAGCCGACGCCACCCATTCGCCGATGTTCCACCAGATTGAAGGTCTGGTCGTCGACGAGGGCATTACGATGGGCGACCTCAAGGGCGCTCTGGAAACGCTCATCAAGCGGCTCTACGGCGAGGACGCCGTCGTCCGCTTCCGCCCGCACCACTTCCCGTTCACCGAGCCGAGCTGCGAGGTCGACATGCAGTGCTTCAAGTGCAAGGGAAAGGGTGAGATAGACGGTCAGGTCTGCTCCACCTGCCACGGCGAGGGCTGGATTGAACTGCTCGGCGCGGGCATGGTTCACCCAAAGGTGCTTGAGGGCTGCGGCATTGACAGCAAGAAGTATTCCGGCTTCGCGTTCGGCATCGGTCTGGAACGCATGGCGATGGGGCGTCTGCGTTTCAACGACCTGCGCCTGATCTTCGACAACGACGTTCGGTTCCTTTCGCAGTTCTGAGGAGGAGGTAGACACATGAAGCTGAACAGAAA
>CAYRMX010000188.1:0-2114 GCA_964425295.1 uncultured Oscillospiraceae bacterium
CCGTCATCACCGACCCGCACGAGATCACCAACGTCATGGGCACGGACGGCATCGACTATATGCTGCAAGCCACCGAGGGACTTCCCATCGACGTGCGCTTCATGCTGCCGAGCTGCGTGCCGGCAACGCCGCTGGACGAATCGGGCGCGAACCTTGACTACCGCGCCATCGATTCGTTCTATGACCACGCCCGTGTGCAGGGTCTTGCGGAAATGATGAATTACATGGGCGTCATCGGTGGTGACAAGGAGGTCATTGCCAAGATCGTCGCCTCGCAGGCGCACCACAAGAAGATCGACGGTCACGCCCCCGGTCTGCGCGACAAGGAGCTTGCCGCTTACATCGCCGCCGGTGTCTATTCCGACCACGAATGCTCCGATATTGAGGACGCGATGGCAAAGCTGCGCAACGGGCAGTTCATCATGGTGCGCGACGGCACTGCCGCCCGAAATCTGGAAGCACTTGTCGGGCTGCTCAAGGAGTCGTATTACGACCGCTGCATGTTCTGCACGGACGACAAGCACCCCATCGACCTGCTGGAAAAGGGTCACATCGACTATATCATCCGCAAGGCAATTTCCTACGGTGTCGACCCAATCGTCGCCGTCAAGGTCGCCTGCCACAACCCCGCACGCTATTTCGCCCTCAACAACCGCGGCGCGATCGCTCCGGGCTATCTGGCAGACTTTGCAATCATCGACAATTTTGAGAATTTCAATGTTGAGCTGGTCTTCAAAAAGGGCGTCCTGACCTGCAAAAACGGCGAGGTGCAGCCCTTCCCCGCCCCGCAGGTCGACGATTACCTCATCGAGCGCGCGCACAGCACGTTCCACGTTGTCCACCTCACCGCCGAAGATTTCTACGACGAGCGTCCGCGCGGCGTCATCGGGCTTGTTCCCGGCGAGATCGTCTCGACGGACAACGGCTATGCCTCGGCGGTCGAGCTTTCCAAGGATATTTTGAAGATCGCCGTCGTCGAGCGCCACAAGAACACACATCACATCGGTCTGGGCTATTTGCAGGGCTACGGGCTGAAGTCCGGCGCGGTCGCGACGTCCATTTCGCACGACTCGCACAACATCATCGTCGTCGGCACGAATGAGGCAGACATGGCATTCGCCGCCAACCGCATCGTTGAAAACTGCGGCGGCATCACTGTCGTCGAAGACGGCAAGGTGCTCGGCGAGGTCGTGCTGGAAATCGCGGGACTCATGAGCGACGACAGCCTCGTGACCATCAACAACAAGCTTGAGATCGCCAAGGAGCAGGCGTTCCGTCTCGGCGTCTGCCGCGACATTGACCCGTTCATGACGCTTTCGTTCATGTCCCTGCCGGTCATTCCGACGCTCCGCCTGACCACCCGCGGCGTCATCGATGTCATCAAGCAGCAGTATATTTAAGATGCTTCTTCCCCGACTGCCCACCCGCAGCCGGGGAATTTTCGCAATGATACAGATTGGCAAAAATATGACCCCCATATGGAATCGCTGCCGAACTTCGGCTGTACGGCAGCATGCCCTACAGCCGCCGCATGTAGGCACTGTTTGTATTGCAGGGATAGGGCAGCACCGGCAGATTCATAAGCTCTTCACAATTCACTCGCCATGTTTGCGGCAGGCGGCGTTCGACTTTTTGCGCGCGGTTTCTGCAAATATACGGCGAAAAGCGGGGATTTCGGGGTTGCTTAACCGTTGCATCTGTGTTAAAATAAGCAAAATGCTGATTTCACGAAAGGTCGTGTTTTTTATGACTGAATCTATCCCGCAGCCGAAGAAACGCATGCTTTCCGGCATCAAGCCCTCCGGCGATCTGACGCTCGGCTCTTACCTCGGCGCGATTCGCAACTGGAAGGGGCGCGAGGAAGAATTTGACTGCTACTATTTCATGGCGGATCTGCACACCATCACCGTCCGCCAAAACCCCGCCGACCTGCGCCGCCGCTCGCTCGAGCAGCTTGCGCAGTACATCGCATGCGGGCTTGACCCGGAAAAGAACGTCCTGTTCTTTCAGAGCCACGTTCATCAGCATGCGGAGCTGGGCTGGGTGCTCAACTGCTACGCCATGTTCGGCGAGCTGAGCCGCATGACTCAGTTTAAGGACAAGAGCGCGAAAAA
>CAYRMX010000189.1:0-2099 GCA_964425295.1 uncultured Oscillospiraceae bacterium
GGCCACGCAGATGCTGCACAGATGCAAGCGCCGTCGTGCGTTCGGCTTCCAGCGCAGCTTTGTCCATACGTAGTGTCGTCATGCGCTGGGAAAGGCGGCTGCTTTCCTCCGCTGCCACGCTCTGCCCCTCAGAAACTACGGAAAGCTCCTGCTCTCCGGCGGCAATTCCGGCTTCCAGATCGGAGATCTGCGCGGCAAGCTGCTCCCTGCGATCGCAGTCCTGCATTTCTCTGGTAGCAATGGAGGCAAGCTCCCGCTCCGAGGCGGCAATGGCATCGCTGATTGCATCCGCAAGCACGGAATACTGCTTTTCCTCGCCGGAAAGGCGAAGTGCTTCATCCTGCGCACTGCGCAGGCGGCCTTCCTCAACGCTCAGCTCATATTCCACCTGCGAGGCCAGGCGCTCTGCCTGCGCAAGCGCCGCCTTCTGCTCCTCCAGTGCGGCACTGACGCGTTTTTCCTCACCGCGCAGGCGCTCAAGCTCGTTGGCGCGGGAGAGTATGCCGGAATTTTTGGAAATCGAACCGCCAGTCATGGAGCCGCCGGCGTTGATCACCTGGCCGTCCAGCGTAACAATCCGGAAACGGTGCTGGTAGCGGTTGGCAATTGCAATAGCTACGTCCATATCCTCCGCAATTACGGTTTTACCAAGCAGGCTGGACACAATCCCGCGGTAATCCTCCGCGCACTGCACAAGCTGCGCGGCAATGCCCACAAAGCCTGGGCAGGCCTCCAGCCCGTTTTCCGTCAGATTCTTCGCGCGAATGACGCTGAGCGGCAGGAAGGTTGCGCGCCCGGCATCCGTGCGCTTCAAAAGCTGAATTGCCGCCTTGGCGCTGGCCTCATCGGCAACGACAAGCTGCTGCATAGCGCTGCCAAGCGCAATTTCGATGGCTACGGTATAGCGGTCCTCCGTCCGGATCAGCTTGGACACCGGCCCGTGGATGCCGCGAAGCGTTTTACGCTCGCTTTCGCGCATCACCACGCGCACCGCCTTGGAGTAGCCCTCCAGCTCCCGTTCCATCTCTTCAAAGAGTTTTTTCCGTGAGGCAATGGTATTGAGGCTGACCGAGGTGTCAGCCAGTTGCTTTTTCAGTTGGTCACGGCGCTCAAGACGCGCCGTGCTGCGCAGGCGGTAGCCTTCGATGGTGTTGCGCGCTGCGGCAATTTCCTCCTGCGCGTCTTGCAGCGCACGTCGGACCGCATCAAGCTGCTCCTGCGCCGTCTGGCGACGGCCTGCGGCTGCCTGGCAGTCCTCCTGCACCTGCTGCCTGCGCTCGGCGCTCTGGCGCAGCGCATCTTCCAGCGCAGACAGATCCGCGCAGCGTGCCGAACGCTCTGTGCGCAGACGCTCCTGCTCGTTTCTTACCTCAAGATAGCGCCGCGTCATGCCGTCTGCGGAGTCCGCAAGGCGCTTTCCCTCCTCCTGCGCATCCAGAAGCTTTTCTTCCAGGGCCGCAGCCTCCTGTTCGATCTCCAGCACGCGCGTCTGAAGCACGGCAATCTGGCTGCCGATGCTGCCGCTTCGGCTTTCCTGCTCGGAAAGTTCCTCCTGAATTCTTGCCTGATTGGCAAGACAGTTGTCAAGATTGGTGCGCAAAACCGCAAGGGCACTGAGCAGCTCCTGCGCCTGTGCTTCGCTGCCGGAAATCTGCTCCCGGAGCTGATCGGTCTGCATATCGCGATTGTGCAGATCAAAGGTGAGGGTTTCAGCCGTCACATAAAGCTGATCGAGGGCGGTGTGCTCCTGCTGCAAAATGAAGGCAGCCGAATGATAGTCTTCCTCCGATTTGCGCGCCGATGCGCTGAGCCGCTCAAGTGTTTGCAGCCAGACGGCAACCTCCACACCCTTCAGCTCCCCGCGAAGCGCCAGATACTTCTGCGCCTTTTCCGACTGCTCACGCAGCGGCTCCACCTGAAGCTCCAGCTCAGAAATTTTGTCGCCAATTCGCAGAAGATTGTCCTGCGTGGTTGCAAGACGGCGCTCGGTTTCTTCCTTGCGGTGGCGGTATTTGGAAATGCCGGCAGCCTCTTCAAAAATCTCGCGGCGGTCCGTGCTTTTCACGGAAAGGATCTCGTCAATGCGTCCCTGGCTGATG
>CAYRMX010000190.1:0-2075 GCA_964425295.1 uncultured Oscillospiraceae bacterium
GGACGGTGATTCTGCCGTAGCTGTTGCGACCGGAATGCTTCTTCAGGGTCTCAACAAGGCTACGCTCGGGCTTTGCCTTCTTATCTACGCCGTCAAACGCGGACACGGTCATGCCGCGGCGAGCCGGGGTATAAGGCTTATACGTTTTAATTGCCATTTTGCGTTACACTCCTTAAATTGAGATGGTTTAGACCATACCCTCGAAGAATTCGATGGTCTTGGAATCAGCGGTCAGCTTGACAACCGCCTTCTTATAGGAAGCGGTGCGGCCTTCGGGATATCTGCCCTGGCGCTTTGCCTTGCCGTTGACGTGGCAGGTGGTGACCTTCTCGACCTTCACGCCGAAGATCTCGGAAACAGCCTTCTTGATCTCGGTCTTGTTCGCATCGTTTGCAACGATGAAAACGTACTTCTTCATATCGGTCGCTTCCATCGACTGTTCGGTGATGACCGGACGGATGATGATATCGTATGCAGTCTTCATGCGAACACCTCCTCGATTTTCGCAAGCGCAGCCTTATCGACGACGAGCTTCTTCGCGTTGAGAACATCATAGACATTGACAAGGTTGGCAAACGTGGTCTGCACGCCGGGGATGTTGCGCGCGGAGAGGACAACGTTCTCGTTGACCTCGGCGGTAACGACCAGAGCCTTGCAGTCAGCGTTGACCGCACTCAGGAAACCGGCGAACTTCTTGGTCTTGATTTCGTCCATCTTGATCTCGTCGATGACGACGATGCTCTCGGACTGAGCCTTTGCACTCAGGACGGACTTCAGAGCCAGACGGCGCACCTTCTTATTGAGGGTGTAGCTGTAATCTCTGGGCTTCGGGGCAAAAACGATACCGCCGTGCGTCCACTGCGGAGCGCGGGTGCTGCCCTGGCGGGCATGGCCGGTACCCTTCTGGCGCCACGGCTTCTTGCCGCCGCCGGAAACCTCTGCGCGGGTCAGAGCGGACTGTGTGCCCTGACGGCAGTTTGCAAGATGGTTCTTCACGACATCGTGAACAACGGACTCGTTCGGCTCGATACCGAAAACAGCCTCGGAAAGTTCAACTTCGCCAACCCGCTTGCCTTCCATGTTATAAACATTCGTCTTAAGCATTTGTTAACTCTCCTTTCCTTAGGCGTTTCTCGCGGAAGCCTTCTGCGGGTTACGACCGGAAGCCTTCTGCGGGTTCTTGCTGATCGCGGTAGCGCCGGTGCGGACCTTGTTGTTCTTAACGGTGCTCTTGACATAGACCAGTCCGCCCTTCGGACCGGGGATGGCGCCGCGGACGACGAGCATATTCAGCTCAGCGTCGACCTTCACGACGTCCAGATTCTGAACAGTGACCTGCTCGACACCCATGTGACCCGGCATGTTCTTGCCCTTGAAGATACGGGAGGGGTCGGAAGACGAGCCCATAGAGCCGGAGTGACGGTGAACCGGGCCGCCGCCGTGGGACATCTTCTGGATGTGCGTGCCGTGACGCTTGACAGCGCCCTGGAAGCCGTGGCCCTTGGAGGTGCCGGTGACGTCGACCTTGTCGCCTGCAGCGAAGGTGTCAGCCTTGATCTCGGCGCCGACCTCAAGCTCGGCAGCATTGTTCAGCTTGAATTCTTTCAGGTGCTTCTTGGCGGAAACGCCCGCCTTCTTGAGATGACCCAGCTCCGGCTTGGTCAGCTTTCTCTCGGCGACATCGCCGAACGCAAGCTGCACGGAAACATAGCCATCGTTTTCGATCGTCTTCTTCTGAGCGACGACGCACGGGCCTGCCTCGATAACGGTGACAGGGATCACGCGGCCGGTCTCATCGAAGATCTGGGTCATGCCCACTTTCTTGCCGATGATTGCTTTCTGCATGTTGTTTACTCCTTTTTAGGTTATTGGTTGACAGGCTCGACCATTGGGCAGTCGCGCTGCCAACATGACCCGGGACTGCTCGGCAGCAGTCGAGGGGATGCGGGGATGCTGTAATAAATAATGTATTACAGCTTTATCTCAATCTCAACGCCGGCGGGAAGGTCGAGACCCTGGAGGGCTTCGATGCACTTCGCATTCGGGTTGATGATATCGATCAGTCTCTTGTGGGT
>CAYRMX010000191.1:0-1988 GCA_964425295.1 uncultured Oscillospiraceae bacterium
TCTCTTCTTGATTGTTGTCCCTTTACTGACTATACCATTAACTTAATGACATTGGAGTACTTCTCCCGGGCGTTTCTCCACCCGGCTTTTAACAATCATTTTCACAATATTTGAAAAAACGCCGAACAAGCTATTTACTTCTCGGCGCAAATATTGTAAAATTATACTAGTTAAGTGTATATTGCGGAGAGGAAGAGATTCATTTGCTACCTGAAGACGTTGTCACGATCAAGCAGCATAACATAAAAAAGCTGATCACTTCAATTCGTTTCAATGACAATCTAACAAAAAAGGATATTTCCCACCAAACCTCTCTGAGCATCGCCACGATCACGAACCTCTGCAACGAGCTGATCGGAAAAGGCGTGATCTCCGAGGGCGACTACAGCTCGCAGACGCGCGTCGGGCGGACGCCGAACCTGATGAAATTCCTTTATGACAGCTTCTATGTCCTGGCGCTGGATTTTCAGTTCAACAACGCCGTTGGGCTTGCGATTCTGAATCTGCGCAACGAGATTTGCTACAGCAGCTCTGTGCGCATCAGCTCCGACGCAACGGTGGAACAGATCGTTTCGCTGTGCCATCAGAAGCTGAGCATCGCTGCGTCCGAACTGGGACTCGGCAGCCAGATCATCGGCGTGGGCGCTTCCGTCCCCGCGGTGTATGACAGCAACGACGGCTTGATTAAATGCAGTGCTATTCCGCGTTACCAGAACATGCCGCTCAAAAAGATGATCGCCGACACGTTCGGTTATCCCGCCTATGTGGATAATTGCGCCAATCTGCGCGCCATCTCCGCCTACGCCAAGTCTCCCGCCAGCAGCATCGTGTGTCTGGATGTGTCGCAGGGCGTCGGGTGCGGCGTTGTGATCAACGGAGAAATCCTGCATGGTGTGAACGGCTATGCCGCCGAGATCGCGCACATTCCCATCGGTGACCCCACGCTCCGCTGCACCACCTGTAATTCTTACGGCTGCGTCGAAGCGGATTTGAACGTGGAGCACATCGTCCAGCAGTTCAAGGACATCAATCCGGCACTCCCCCTGCCCGAAAAATGGCACGAGTGCATCCGCCTGCTCACGGAACGCTCCGAGCAGGTCGCCCCGCTGCTGAATCATTGGGGCACACTGCTGGGGCAGGTCGCGTCAATTTTGATCAACCTGTTTGACCCCAGTGATTTCTATGTCACAGGGTATATCACGGACATTTTCCCGTTGATTCAGGACGCATTCTGGAAAGAGGTTCGCGGTCGCTCAAGTGACAGCTTGAAGCTGGATTTGAAGATTCACATTCCGGAATGCCTCTGGAGCGATGTTTACATCGGCATCGCGGATGCCATGTACCATCGCTGGATTCCTTAGGAGACTTTATGACCGAAAAAGAAAAAGCCGCTGCCGGTCTGCTCTACCGCCCCGCCGATAAAGTGCTGCTGCGCGAATGCCGCCGCGCCAAGCGGGTGTGCGCCCGCGTAAACCACTGCGTTTTCTTTCGCATCAAGCGCCGCGCGCATCTTCTGCGGAAGCTGCTCGGTCATGTGGGAAAAAATGCCTATTTTGAGCCGCCCGTATATTTTGACTACGGCTATAACACCTTTATCGGCGAGGATTTTTACAGCAACCATAATCTGACTGTGCTGGATACCGCACGGATCACAATCGGCGACCATGTGTTCATCGGCCCGAACGTCGGGATTTACGCTCCGGCGCACCCGCTGGATCTCAAATCGCGCGACGACGGTTTGGAAGCCGCCGCTGCGATCACGATCGGCAATCACGTCTGGATTGGCGGAAGCGTCTGCATTCTTCCGGGCGTGACGATCGGCGACGGCGCCGTAATCGGTGCCGGAAGCGTGGTAACGCGGGACATTCCCGCCAACGTTCTCGCCGTCGGGAATCCCTGCCGCCCCATCCGCACCATCGACCAGAGCAAGCCAAATCTTTGACAAGCCAAAGCCCGCCTGCGCTGCTTCCGGCAGCACGGCGGGCTTT
>CAYRMX010000192.1:0-1987 GCA_964425295.1 uncultured Oscillospiraceae bacterium
TAGACGTTCGGCTGGAAACGAAGACCACCCTTGTACGGCCCGATCGCGCCGTTGAACTGGCAGCGATAGCCGATGTTGGTGTGATAATCGCCGTTGTCGTCCATCCAGACGACGCGGAAGGTGAACATGCGTTCCGGCTCGACCATACGGTTGAGGAGGTCAGCCTTTTCGTATTCGGGATGTGCGTCGATGACCGGGGAGAGGGAAGTCAGGACTTCCTCGACTGTCTGCACGAACTCCGGTTCGTTGCCGTGCCGCTTCTTGACGTTTTCAATGACACTCTGAACATAGGCATTCATATGATCGTTCTCCTTTTGTGAATTTGAAAATGCGGTCACAGTGCCGTGACCGCATAAAGATACCGTTATTTGCCGAAGCTTTCGATGATCGAAACGATTTCCGTGCCGATGCGCTTCTGCGCTTCCTGCGTGGCAGCGCCGATGTGCGGCGTGCAGGAGACCATCGGGTGCGCATAAAGGGCATGGTTTTTCGCCGGTTCTTCGGCAAAGACATCCAGACCGGCAGCGCGCACCTTGCCGCTTTCAAGCGCCGCAAGCAGCGCGTCCTCGTCGACGTTCGTGCCGCGGGAGGTGTTGATAATGACCACGCCGTCCTTCATCTTGGCGATATTTTCCGCCGAGATCAGCTTGCCGCCGTCCACTGCGGGCGCATGCACGCTGACAAAGTCCGCCCGCGCAAGCAACTCGTCCATTTCAACATACGGAATACCGAGCTGTTCTTCAATGCCGGGAATGTGGAAGATGTCGAACGCGATGACGTCCATGCCGATCGCCTTTGCCATCTTGCCCAGCGCCTGACCGATGCGGCCGAAGCCGACGATGCCGAGGGTCTTGCCGCACAGCTCGATGCCCTTGCCATATGCCTTCTTCTCCCACTTGTCCTCGCGCATGGTGTGCCCCGCGACGGAGATATAGCGCGCGCAGGAGAACATATGTGCCATTGCAAGCTCCGCGACCGATTGCGAAGACGCTCTGGGCGTGTTCATGACCTTAATGCCGTTTTCCTCGGCATACTTGACGTCGATGTTGTCAACGCCCACGCCGCCGCGAATGATGAGCTTGAGCATGCCGCCCTTGGCTTCATCGATATGATTGGCGCGAACCTTGGTCTTGGAGCGCACGACGACCGCGTCAAACTCGCGCAGCGCAGCGCCGAGCTGCTCCGGCTCATAGAATTGCTCGACAATCTCGTGACCCTGAGCGGTCAGGGCGGCGATGGCGGACTTGTCCATTCCGTCGGTTACCAGAATACGCATAATGCTGCTCCTTTCAAATCACTTGTGCTCTGCTTCAAACTTTTTCAGGCAGGCGACGAGGGCTTCGACGCCCTCCTTGGGCATGGCGTTGTAGATCGAGGCGCGCAGACCGCCGACGGACTTGTGACCCTTGAGGTTTTCAAATCCGGCAGCCTTGGTGTAGGCGATGACCTCGGCGTCGAGGTCCTTGTCGCCGGTGATGAACGGAATGTTCATCAGGCTGCGGTCAGCCTTGTCGACCGTGCCGTGGAAGAGCTTGGATTCGTCGAGGAAGTCATACATGACCTTCGCCTTGTCCTCGTTGATGCGGTTCATGGTTTCCAGCCCGCCGAGGCTCTTGAGGTACTTGAAGACCTTTCCGCAGACGTAGATCGCCCAGCAGTTCGGCGTGTTGTACATTGAGCCGGCGTCGGCGTGAGTCTTGTATTGCAGATAGACCGGAAGCTCGGTCAGATCGTCGCGGATGAGGTCTTCGCGGATGATGGCGACGACCATGCCCGCAGGGCCGACGTTTTTCTGCACACCGGCATAGATCAGACCGTAATCGCTGACGTTGCAGGGGCGGGAGAGAAACATCGACGACTGGTCGGAGACGAGGACGTGCCCTTGCGTGTTGGGCAGCTTGCTCCATGTCGTGCCGTGGATCGTCTCATTTTCGCAGATGTAGACGTAGTCGGCGTCCTCGGGGATGTCGAGGTCGGAGCAGTCGGG
>CAYRMX010000193.1:0-1955 GCA_964425295.1 uncultured Oscillospiraceae bacterium
ATCTACTTCCGCAACGAGCCGGTCGGCAGCACCACGACCATCATCGCCGGGATGTATCAGGAAAAGGGGCTGATGCCGTCGGAGAAGCTGGCGGGCATGATGGCGGCGGCGATCGTTTCCGACACCGTCATGTTCAAATCGCCCACCTGCACCCAGCGCGATCGCAACATGGCAGAGCGCATGGCGCGCATTGCGAACGTCTCGCTGGAGGAGCTTGGGCAGCAGATCTTCTCTGCCTCGTGGTCGGACGACAAGACCGCGCGCGAAATGCTGTTTGCCGACTTCAAGGATTTCCACATTGCCGGGCACAATCTCGGCGTCGGGCAGATCACCTGCGTCAATTCCGAGCACATTTTGCAGCGGAAATCCGAATTTTTGGAGGAAATGGAAAAAACCGCAGCAGACCGCGACTACGGCTTGATGCTGCTGATGCTGACGGACGTCCTGCTCGAGGGCACGCAGCTCATCTACCTCGGCGACGAGGAGACGATCCGCATGGCGTTCTCGCAGGAGGCGAAGAACAACCAAGTCTTCCTCCCAAGCGTTATGTCGCGTAAAAAGCAGATCATCCCCGCCCTCACCGCCATGTGGGGCTAACAGGAAAACGCGTCCCGGAGCTGTGCTCCGGGACGCGTTTTATTACAGATACTTTTTCAGCGCTTCGGTGGCCTTGGCGGGGTCTTCGGAGACGACGACGGTGAACGAGATATCGTTCGCAGCGCCGAATTTGTCGCACCAGAGGACGAAGTCCTCGACCGCTTCGACCGTCTGCTCAGCGACGATCTTATACAGGCTGTCGATGAAAATATGGCTGATGTCGAAGTTGCCTGCGTGCAGACCGCTGATAAAGCCCTTCAGGAACTCCATTGAGCCTTCCTGCATGTACTCCTGATACTCGATCAGGCGAACGCGTCTGTCAATATCATAACGCAGCTTGGTGCCCTTTTCGATGCAGACCATGCTGCCGGATTCGTTTTGAACGGATTCGTTGATGTCCCGAATGAGCTGCTTGGTTTTGCCGGCGCCTTTCAGGCCCATGATTAACTTGATCATAGGAAATTCCTCCTTTATTATCGGTACTTCTATTGTAACAGGATTTCGGTCGGATTGCAACCGTCGGAAAAAAAGTTTACAATCAATAGCCGGGCTTGCCGAGCAGATGGAACATGTTCTTCTTGTAGAACTCCACGCCCGGCTGGTTGAACGGGTTCACGTCCAGCATGTACGCCGAGATGCCGCAGGACAGCTCGAAGAAATAGAAGAGCTCGCCCAGCGTATCGTCGTTGACCTCGTCGGCTTGCAGCACCATGACCGGAACGCCGCCGTCCACATGCGCCGCCAGCGTGCCGAGGAACGCCTGTTCTTCGACGAAATCGAGGGTCTTGCCCTCCAGATAGTTCAGGCCGTCCAGATTCTTCCAGTCGACCTCGATGGTCGTGCGCTTGCGCGGGGGCGTGAAGCGGACAACCGTTTCAAACAGGTTGCGCTCGCCCTGCTGGATCATCTGCCCCAGCGAATGCAGGTCGGCTGTGAATTCCGCCGTGGCGGGGAAGATGCCCTTGCCGTCCTTGCCCTCGCTCTCGCCGAAGAGCTGCTGCCACCAACCGCCGAACGTGCGGAAGCTCGGCTCATAGCAGCAGAGCATTTCGATCTTCTTGCCTTTGCGGTAGAGCAGGTTGCGGATGGCGGCATACTGCCACGCGGGGTTCTCGAACGAGCGGATGTCCAGCTCTTTCTTGGCGCGGGCGGCGCCCATCATGACGTCGCGCGGGTCAATGCCGGCGACTGCCATCGGGAGCAGACCCACGGCGGTCAGAACGCTGTAACGTCCGCCGACGTTGGGCGGGATGACGAACGTCTCATAGCCCTCGTCCGTTGCCATCTGGCGCAGAGCGCCCTTCTGCGGATCGGTCGTGACATAAATACGCTTCTTTGCCTTTTCCGCGCCGTACTTG
>CAYRMX010000194.1:0-1907 GCA_964425295.1 uncultured Oscillospiraceae bacterium
GAAAACAGCGAGATCGTCGAAGATACCGTTGACGTCGTCTTCGAGTCCGCCAACTTCAACGGCACGTCCATCCGCCAGACGGCGCTTGCCCTCGGCATGCGCACGGAGGCGTCCGGCAAGTTTGAAAAGAACATCGACCCACTGCTCACCGTCCCCGCCGTCAACCGTGCGTGCGAACTGGTCGAGCTGCTGAACGCCGGCGAAGTGCTCGACGGCATGATCGACATTCTCAACTACATTCCCGAACCGCGCACGCTGGAGCTTGAGCCGGAGCGCATCAACGCCCTGCTCGGCACGGATATCTCCGAAGCGGACATGGTCGCCTATCTGCGCCGTCTGGAAATTCCCGTCGAGGGTCGCACCATCCACGTCCCCTCGTGGCGTCCCGACCTCGTGCAGACGGCGGACATTGCCGAGGAAGTCGCCCGTCTTTACGGCTACAACATCATTCCCACCACCGCGTTCCGCAGCGAGACCGCCGAGGGCGGCTACACCGGCACGATGGTCGAGGAAAACCGGATCGGCAGTCTTTGCCGCAGTCTCGGCTACAGCGAGATTCTGACCTATTCTTTCGTCTCCCCGACGGTCTTCGACCAGATCCGCCTGCCCGCGGACAGCCCCCTGCGCAGCGCCATGCGCATCCGAAACCCGCTCGGTGAGGATGCTTCCATCATGCGCACCATCGCCCTGCCGTCCATGCTGTCCATTCTTTCGCGCAACAACGCCTATCACAACGCCGCCTGCAAGCTCTATGAGCTGGCAAAGGTCTACCTGCCCAAGGACGGTCAGCCCCTCCCCGACGAACCGAAGCACCTCCTCCTCGGCACTTACGGCGAGGGCGAGGACTTCTTCACCCTCAAGGGCGAGATCGAGGCGATTTTCAAAGGCATGAACGCCAAG
The DNA here is from genome assembly GCA_964425295.1 of uncultured Oscillospiraceae bacterium. GTDB lineage: Bacteria > Bacillota > Clostridia > Oscillospirales > Oscillospiraceae > JAZOXB01. The sequence goes on from CAYRMX010000194.1 coordinate 901, forward strand.
CCCGCAGCTTACACCGCCGTGACCGACAACCCCGGCTATCATCCCGGTCGCTGCGCCGCCGTTTCCATTGACGGCGTGCCGCTCGGCGTTTTCGGTCAGGTTCACCCGCTCGTGGCGAAGAATTACGGCATCGACGCCGAGATCTATGCCGCCGAGCTGGACTTCACCGCGCTGACCGCGCTGCTCCTGCCCGAAAAAACCTATCAGCCGCTTCCGAAGTACCCCGCCGTCTCCCGCGACATTGCCGTCGTCTGCGACGAAGCGGTGACCGTGGCGCAGCTTGAAGACTGCATCCGCGCCGCCGGGACGAAGCTGCTGCGCGAAGTCCGCCTGTTCGACATCTACCGCGGCAAGGGCATCGCCGAGGGCAAAAAGAGCGCCGCATTCTCCCTGACGCTCCGCGCCGACGACCGCACGCTGACCGACGCCGATTCCGACGCCGTCATCACCGCCGTTCTCGCCCGTTTGGAAAGCACGCTGGGCGCGAAGCTCCGCTGATTTTTGAGCCGCGCGACCGCCCGAAGCCAATTTGTTACCAAAATGTTCACGGTTTTTTCTTTACTTTCGCGGAAAATTGGTATATGATAAAGAAAATCCGTAAAGGAGGTAGTCGCTTTGGATCACAGCACTATCAAATTCACCGTTCCCGTCGAGACCAGCGAAGAAATGAAGCAAATCCTGATGCAGGTTTATCGTTCGCTGACCGAAAAGGGCTATAACCCCATCAACCAGATCGTCGGCTACATTCTTTCCGAAGACCCGACCTATATCACCAACCACAATAATGCCCGCAGCCTGATCTGCAAGCTCGACCGCGATGAGCTGTTGCAGGAGCTGGTGCGCCATTATCTGTTCGATTGACGATCCCTTTGCCGCGTCCTCGGAGGCGGCATCCGACCCACATTCCGCAAGGGGCTTTCGCGATCGCGGAAGCCCCTGTTCGTTACATCGGAACTCCCAACAACATCCACTTCCCCGCACCGCATTCCCGGACCGTTTTGTTACAC
>CAYRMX010000195.1:0-1907 GCA_964425295.1 uncultured Oscillospiraceae bacterium
GGAAAGGGCTTGTAGAATCTGTTCCATAGGGTTCCTCCAAAAAAGCATAATTATAAGTATAGCACATTTTGTCCCAAATGAAAAGAAAAAAGTTGCCGCAGCGCCGCTTCTATGGTATAATGGCTGAGAAATCTGAACGAATGGAGAATTTTCATGGAACTCAAACCGGGAAAATACCGCCACTTCAAGGGCGGAGAATACGAGCTGCTCTTCCTCGCACGCCACTCCGAGACGCTGGAAGAAATGGTGGTCTACCGCGCGCTTTATGGTGAGGGCGGCCTGTGGGTGCGTCCCGCATCCATGTGGAACGAAACCGTCTGCCGGGATGGCAAAACCTACACTCGCTTTGTCCCAATTGAAGAATGAAAAAACGGAAGCCGTGAGCCAGACGCTCACGGCTTCCACTGATTTGGTGTGGTATGATAGAGCTGACGGAAGGCGCGCAGAAACACGCTGTAGTCCGAAAAGCCACTTTCCGCAGCCGCCTTTCCCGCCGGAACGCCCTGCGAAATGAGCTGGGCGGCGCGGGACAGGCGCGTGCGGCGGATGTAGCTGTGCACGGGGCAGCCCATGCGCTCCTTAAACAGGCGCATAAAGTGCGAGCGGCTCAGATAGGCCAGACGCGCCAGCTCGTCAATGGATATGGGCTCAGCCAGATGCTCATTGATATAGGACAAAATGGGAAGCATCTTGTCGTCATAGGTAATGGCCGCGGACTGCTCGGGCGGATTGGCGCGATGCAGCAGAATCAGCAGGCGCAGCAGCGCCACCCGGCACAGTGCCTCGCTGTCCGCGCGCGGCGCCGTTCCCTCTTCGCGCAGCTCCCGCAGCAGGGCATCGAGCAGCTTGTGCTGCTCCTCGTGCAGCCGCAGGAGGCGGTTTTTCCCCTCGAAGCAGTCCTCCGTGGGAACCCCGGGCAGCGCGCGGGACATATAGCCGGGGCTGATATAGAGAATGTAGCGCTCATAGGGCTCAGACAGATCGATGCAGGCGCGGTGGATGGTGTGATGCTTCACCAGAAGCACGTCCCAGGGCTGCAGCGCATAGCTCACGCCGTCGGCGCAGTAGGTCACGCTGCCAGCCAGCGGAATCACCAGCTTGTTAAACTCATGATAGTGATAATTCAATTCCTGACCGGCCATATCGCGAAGATAGAACAGGCGGAAGGCCTCATGCAGATACCCCTGCTTGCGAACCGGCTCAATTCTCTCCAAATGGCTTCATCTCCCGTCTGCTTCGGCTGCCGCGCCGGAGAGGTAGTTTTTTACAGCGCTTCCAGCACGGCCACAAGGTATTCCCAGGTGCGCTGCGTGGAGGCCAGATCCAGACGCTCGCGGGTGGTGTGAATGTCGTGCATCTGCGGGCCGAAGGAAACGGCATCCAGACCAGGCAGGCGGTCGGAGAAAATACCGCATTCCAGACCTGCGTGGATGGCCTCCACAACCGGCTTTTTGCCAAAGAGGTGCTCATAGGTGCCCACCATTACCTCGCGCAGGCGGGATTCCTTCCGGTATTCCCAGGCAGGATAGTGACCGGACTCGCTGTAGGCCGCGCCGTAGTTCGTTGCCAACGCCCGCAGCCGCTCCAGCAGGGCGGCTTTTTCGTCGTTTACGGAAGAGCGGACGGAGAAGGCCACGCGCAGATAGCTTTCCGTGGTTTCCAGAATGCCAAGATTCAAAGAGGTCTGCACCAACCCCTCAATGTCGGTGCTCATCGCCTGCACGCCGTTGGGCAGATCGTTGAGCAGCCCCAGCACGGCCTCGCTGCAGGCCTGCGTGAGCATTTTTTCGCGCTCAACGCGCTCGCAGGAGAAGCAAACTTCCGTCTCCGTTTCCGGCAGCGTGCCGCGCACGGCCTCGCAGGCAGCCAGATAATCCGTGGCAAAGTTCACGTCCTCCGTGCAGACA
>CAYRMX010000196.1:0-1305 GCA_964425295.1 uncultured Oscillospiraceae bacterium
AGGAGGACAGCCTCCATGGATGAAAAGCGAACGGATGGTGTGCTCGAAATTGACCTTCGCGTCAGCCTCCACAATTTCTTCCAGACCCTTCGGCGGCTGCTGTGGGCAGTCGTGCTGATTGCAGTGCTGGCCGGTGGCGTGGCCTATCTCCATGCCGACCGCTCCTATCACCCCCGCTATGCCTGCTCGGCTGTCTTTCTGGTGCAGGCGAGCTATCCCTCCAGCACCGACATCACCAGCCACAGCGACCTGCTTGACGCCAACACGGCGGTGCTGCTTTCGGAGACTTTTTCCTACGTAATGGAGAGCGACGACGCGCAGACGCTGCTGCGCAGCGCACTGGACGGCAGAAGCCCGGCCACCGTCACCGCCTCGGCCACGGCAGAGTCCGGACTGTTTACCATGCGCGTGCAAAGCGGCAACGCGCAGCTTGCCTACGATACGCTCCGCGCTGCCATCGACATCTACCCGCAGGTGGCCAGCAGTATTTTAGGAGACACGCGCATTGAAGTCATCAATCTGCCGCTGTCCGCGCCCACGCAGCCCATCGTTCCCAAACAGGCGCCCGCCGCTGCTGCGAAGGCCGCTGCGCTGACGCTGCTGGTGGAGCTGGTGCTCGTTTATCTGCTCGCGCTGTCCCGCCACACCATACACAGCGCGTCGGACCTGCATGAGCTTGTTAACGTAAAATGCTTTTCCTATATTCCGGCGGTGAAGCTGAAAAAGCACAGCCGCAGGGAGCGCCGCCTGCTGATAGTAACCAATCCGCATCTGCCCTCTGCCTTCCATGAATCCATCCGCTCGGTGCGCGTGCGCCTGGAAAAGGCCATGAAGCGCGACGGCTGCACGGTGCTCGCCATTACAAGCACGCTGCCCGGCGAGGGCAAGTCCACCGTGGCGACCAATCTGGCGCTCTCGCTGGCAGGCGAGGGCAAGCGCGTGCTCCTGATGGACGGCGACCTGCGCAAGCAGTCGCTCAAGGCGGCCGTCGGCCTGACGGAGCCCTCCAGCGGTCTTGTGGACATTCTGGATGGCAAGGCGCAGAATTTCCGCCTGCTCACCGTGCCGGACACAACCCTGCTGCTCCTGTCGGGCGACCGCACGACGGATCGTCCCCATTCTCTGCTGGACTCCGACAAAATGCGTCGCCTGCTGGAAATGCTGCGCAGGAAGCTGGATTACATCATCATCGACACGCCTCCGGCCGGAATCCTTTCCGACGCCGCCACCATCACCAAATATACCGACGGCACGCTCTATGTTGTCCGGCAGGATATGGCCAGCGCGGCGCAGATTCTCTCGTCC
>CAYRMX010000196.1:1315-1853 GCA_964425295.1 uncultured Oscillospiraceae bacterium
CGACGGCTACGGCAGCCGCTATGGCTACGGCTATGGCTACGGCTATGGCTACGGCTACCACTCCTACGCCGGGCGCAAGGCTGAGGTGCCGGACAGTGCGCCTGTTTCTGGCCGCCGCGCGGCACAGGAGCTGACGCGCGATATCAGCGACGTAACGGAAAAATAATTTTCTGCCCACAGGGGTCATCAGCACAGCCTGCCGATGACCCCTGTGCGTGCCTGAGAAGGGAGAAAGCAATATGGCTGCAAAGCGCCGCGGCACGGCGCGCGGGGTACTGCGCGAAACGGTCTGGATCTACCGCCGCACCCGCAGCTACCGCCGGGCAATTTTCCTCTTTACCCTGCTTGGCCTTCTGACCACGGCGCTGAGCCTGGGAGGCTCTCTGCTCTCCCGCCGCCTGATGAACGCCATTGTTGCAAAGCAGGGCAGCGCGGTGCTGCAAACCGGCCTGCTCACGCTCACGCTGGCCGCGCTGGGCATTGCGCTGGGGGCGCTCAGCTCGCACTATTCGGCGCGCATCACCCTGCAGGTGTCCAA
>CAYRMX010000197.1:0-1843 GCA_964425295.1 uncultured Oscillospiraceae bacterium
GACCAACATCATCCACTGCCCGATCGGCAAGGTTTCCTTCGGTGCGGACAAGCTGGTTGAGAACTTCAACACCCTCGTCGGCGCCGTCATCAAGGCGAAGCCCGCCGCTGCAAAGGGTCAGTATATCCGCTCCTGCGTCGTCGCTTCCACGATGGGCCCCGGCGTCAAGGTCAGCACTGCGAAGTTCTGATTGCAGATCAAAAGGACTTGCACGGTTCGTGCAAGTCCTTTTTGTCGTTTTTGAAAGCGCCCCGCGCATTGTACGGGGCGCTTTGGTTCATTCGGCTGTAAAGTCTGCGGGCTTTTCTTTGCGCAGACCGAAGTGCCATTCAATCGCGTTGGCAATGCGGGCGCAGGCATTTCCGTCGCCGTAAGGGTTGACGGCGTGCGCCATCGCGGCATAGATCTCCGGCTGCTCCAGCAGCTCGTTTGCCAGACGAATGATGTCATCATAGCAAACGCCTGCCAACTTGACCGTTCCGGCGTGAACGGCTTCGGGACGCTCCGTTTCGCGCCGCAGCACGAGCACGGGCTTGCCCATTGCGGGAGCTTCCTCCTGAAGTCCGCCGGAGTCGGTCATGACAAGGTAGCTGCGCGCCATGAGGTTGTGCATTTCCTCCACGTCGACCGGGTCGATCAGGTGGATGCGCTCGACGCCACCCAGCTCTGCCTGCGCGCATTCGCGGACAGCGGGGCTGAGATGAACGGGGTAGACGACCTCAACGTCCGGGTGCGAGAGCACGACCGTGCGCACGGCGCGCAGAATGTCGTGCATCGGCTGACCGTAATTCTCGCGGCGGTGGCAGGTGAGAGTGATAACGCGGCGGTGTTCAAAATCCATCGCGTTCAGCGCGGGGGTCGAGAAGCGGAAATCGTCGCGGACGGTGGTCTTCATGGCGTCGATGACGGTGTTGCCGGTGATGAAAATTTCGCCGCGCACCGCTTCCTTGCGGAGATTTTCCGCGTTGGCGGCGGTGGGGGAGAAGTGCAGCTCTGCGATGTCGCCGACGAGTGTACGGTTCATTTCCTCCGGGAACGGAGAGTATTTGTCATAAGTCCGCAGCCCCGCTTCCACATGCCCGACGGGAACTTTGTGATAAAATGCGGCAAGCGCGCCGGCAAAGGTTGTCGAGGTGTCACCGTGAACAAGAATGAGATCGGGCTTTGCAGTTTCGATCACGTCATCCATGCCGAGGACGGTGCGGGTCGTGATGGAGGAGAGGGTCTGCTGCTTTTGCATGATGTTGAGGTCAAAATCGCCCTTGAGACGGAAAATGTTCATCACCGAATCGAGCATTTCGCGGTGCTGACCCGTCAGGCAGCAGAGGCTTTCGAAGCCCTCACGGGCGGCAAGCTCCTGCACAAGGGGCGCCATTTTGATCGCCTCCGGACGTGTGCCGAAGACGGACATGATCTTAATTTTCTTCATTTTCACGGTTCTCCTGCACTTCCGCTTGCGGCGCGGCTTCGTCCTGCGACGCTTCATGCGGCTTTTTGTGGTGCTTTCCGAAAATCAGGTGGACGCCGATTGCACCGACGACCACGACGGCTGCGATGAAGATGAGTGCCTGCACCTCGCCGCTGTCCGTCAAAACAACGGCGGCAAGCCCCAGCAGAGCAGAGAGCAGATAGGAAATGGCGACCGCCTGCTTCTGCGAAAAGCCCATGTCGATCAGGCGGTGATGGACGTGACCGCGGTCGGCGTGCATGGGACTTTGCCCGTGCGAGACGCGGCGAATGACGGCAAAGCAGATGTCGAAGATCGGCAGACCCAGCACCAGAAACGGCACGGCAAACGAGATGACCGCATAGGTCTTGAACAGACCGAAGATCGAGATCGAGG
>CAYRMX010000198.1:0-1841 GCA_964425295.1 uncultured Oscillospiraceae bacterium
CGGCAACAAGCAGGACACTCTGTATGAGCCGCTCGTCGCGTGGCTGTCCATGCAGCTCGGCGGCCGTTTGGTCAAGATCGACATCCCGCGCGAGGACACCTTCGTCTCCAACCGCGTGCGCCATGCCATCCGCATCCACCTCGTTTCGTGGCTGCGCCCGGACGGCACGTTCGTCGCGCGCAAGGCGGAGCTGTTCTCCAATCAGGGCGCTTACGCTTCCCATGGGCACAGCATCGTCGCCAAGGCGATGGGCTCGTTCCCGCAGCTCTACCCCTGCGAGAACTTCGAATGCGACGCCTACACCGTTTTCACCAACAAATCCGTCGCCGGCGCAATGCGCGGCTACGGCATGCCGCAGGCGTCGTGGGCGCACGAGTGCCACATCGAGGACATCTGCAAGGTGCTGGGCGTGGATTCCCTGCAATTCCGCCGCGAGCATATCATGCCGGTCGGCTATATCGACGGTTTCTCCAAGAACGAGAACTATTTCGACAGCTTCAACCAGTGCTTTGACAAGGCAATCGCCTATATGGACTATGACCGCAAGCACAAGGAATACGAAAACCAGACCGGCGATATCCGCAAGGGCATCGGCATTGCCCCGTTCTGGTATAATACCGCCGTCTGGCCCATCTCACTGGAGCATTCCTCCTGCCGCATGGTGCTCAATCAGGACGGCTCAATTCAGGTGCAGGTCGGTGAGACCGAGATCGGTCAGGGTGCGGACACCGCGTATGCGCAGATGGCGGCAGACGTCCTCGGCTTGAAGGATTATACCGACGTTCACGTCATCTCCTGCCAGGATACGGATGTGACGCCGTTCGGTCTGGGCGCGTATGCGTCCCGCCAGACCTATGTTGTCGGCTTCTCCATCACGCAGACCGGTAACATCCTGAAAGAAAAGATTTTGAAGTACGCCAACGAACTGACGCGCGTGGCGATCGCAAATCTGGACATCATCGACAGCAACATCGTCCGCACGACAGACGGGCGTATCCTGATGTCCTTGCGGGATCTTGCGACCGAGGCGTTCTACAGCCTCAGCCACAGCGAGCACATGACCGCCGAGTCGACCTACCACGTCAAAAACAACGCCTATTCGTTCGGCTGCTGCTGTGCGGAGGTCACGGTGGATATCCCGATGTGCCGCGTCACGGTCGACCGGATCATCAACGTCCACGACTGCGGCAAGCTCATCAACCCGCAGCTTGCGGCGGCGCAGGTTCACGGCGGCATGTCGATGGGCATCGGCTACGCCCTGTCCGAGCAGCTTCTGTTTGACGAAAAGACCGGCAAGCCGCTCAATAACAACCTGCTGGACTATAAGCTCTCGTCCACGATGGATCATCCGCATCTGGAGGCGCAGTTTGTCGAAAACGCAGAGCCGACCAGCCCGTTCGGTACGAAGGCGCTCGGTGAGCCGCCTGCCTGCCCGGTTGCGCCCGCCATCCGTAACGCGATTTTGAACGCGACCGGCGTCGCAATCGACGACGCGCCCATGACCCCGCATGTCCTCTTCGCCCGCTTCAGCGAAGAAGGACTGATCAACGACTCGTGGAGAAAGGAGAATTGAGTCATGTATGATATGAAAGCGTATTATGAATCCGAAAGCGTGCAGGACGCCGTCCGTCTGCGTCTGGAGCATCCCGAGGCGCATATCATCGCCGGCGGATCGGACGTTCTGGTGCAAATGCGCGAGGGCAAGCGCGCGGGCGTGGAGCTGATTTCCATTTATATGCTCGACGAGCTGCGCGGCGTGCGTATGGACGAAGAAGAAAACATCCGAATCGGCAGCCTGACCAGCTTCTCCCATATCACCAAAGACCCCATCATTCAGAAAT
>CAYRMX010000199.1:0-1840 GCA_964425295.1 uncultured Oscillospiraceae bacterium
CCGTTATCCGGATCGGAGGCAAGGTTTCTGCCCGTGCCGGTGGCGTTCTGGTAGGCAGCGGAGTAGGCGTTGCCCGCAGAAACAGAAGCGATCATGTCGCTTTCTTCCAGTTTGGCAAAGATTTCGTCCCAGACCGCCACGCCGGAAACGGTGAAGCCCGCGTCGATGCCAAGGCTCATGTTGATGGCATCCACATTCAGGCGGTAGCAGTCCTCCAGGGCCGCGGCAATGTCGGTGAAGGAGGCGCCGCCCGTGGGCTGGAAGACCTTCATCACCAGCACCTGTGCGTCGGGCGCAACGCCCACCACATCGGTGCCCTCAGTCTTGTTGGCAGCGGCAATGCCGGCCACGTGGGTGCCGTGGTCACCGGCGGTGTCGTTGTCGTGGGTGACATCCAGGCTGGCAGAGGCATAGTTGAAGCCGAAGGGAACCTTCGCGCTGTGGTAAACATTGGCAGCCGTCAGCGTCTGGTCGTTGGTTTCGGCATAGAGCGTGGCGGCATTGAGGCCGGGCAGCAGCGTTTCCACTTCCTTTTCCGTCAGGGAGCTGTCCGCCAGAGCGGGGGCAGCGGCAAAGGAGGGATGGTCAGTGTCCAGGCCGGTATCCAGAATGGCAATGCGCATTCCGGCGCCGGTGTAGCCCAGCTCCTGCCAGGTCTGCGCCGAGCCAAAGGAGGTGGTGGTGGAGAAAGTTCTGGTCTGCACATCGGTGGCGTCAGAGGTGAAGTCCTCCGGGAGGCTGAAAACGGGAGAGACGAAGGCGGTTCTTACGCCGTCCATCGCTCTGATTTCAGCCAGCGTGCCATAGGGTACCTCCACGGAGAAGCCGGTGAGAAGCACGCTGTAGCGATAGCCCATGGTGGCCGTTTCGCCCGTGACGGCGGAAATCTGCGCAAGCAGCTCATCCTGCCGTGCGCTCAGGCGTTCCTCCGCTGCCACAAGATTCTGGTCGCCCAGAGAAATCTCGCGCTTGGTGAAGCCCTGATCGAGCAGGGATTTTTCTTCCATCACAACAACTACCGTAACAAGGTCGTCATCGGCATAGCCGAGGCTCTCGATGGCAGCGTCGTTTTCCGGCTCAGCCTTCAGGTCGAAACCGGGATTGTCAATTTCCTGGAAGGAAAGCTCTGCGCTCTCCTGCGCGGCAGGCGCGTTTGCAGCCAGCGCGGCGGCGGGCAGCAGGCTCAGGAGCATACACACTGCCAGAAGGGCAGAGAGGAAACGATTGGTCTTTTTCATGGTGCTCCTCCTTCCTTACAGGCCAAGATAGCGGCACAGAAGCGTCGCCGTCTCGGCACGGGTGGTGTCGGCTGCGGGCTGGATGGTGCCGTCCGGGTAGCCCTGGACGATGCCCTCGGCCACGGCCCAGCGCATGGCCTTCACGGCCCAGGTGTTCACGGCAGCGCTGTCCGTAAAGGCATCGAGGCTGGCGCTGCTGCTGACATCGCGGCCCTCGATCTTTTCGGCGTAGCGGAAGAGCATGGTCATCATCTGCTCACGGCTGATGGTTTCCATCGGCTCAAACTCCGTGGCGGAAACGCCCTCGGTGATGCCGTTCTTTGTTGCCCAGACAACGGCCTTCGTGTAGTAGTCGTTCTTAGGCACGTCCACAAAGGCGCTGCTTCCGTTGACGGCGGGAGAGCCTGCCATGCGGTAGAGCACCGTGACGAACATGGCGCGGTTCATCGCCGTTTCAGGCTCAAAATAGTTCTTTTCCACGCCATTGAAGATACCGGCGCGGCTGATACGGAGAATTTCTTCCTCCGCCCAGTGGCCATCGATATCCACATAGGGATTGCTCCAGCCGGCGAGCGTCGTCTTGGCGCCGGAAACGGTGAGCT
>CAYRMX010000200.1:0-1813 GCA_964425295.1 uncultured Oscillospiraceae bacterium
GTCTTATACTTGACTTCCTTCAGACCGCCGATCCAACCGGAGTGACGGCGATAATACTTCTGCTCGAGCTTCTTGCCGGTGAGGATCGCCTTGTCGGCGTTGATGACGATAACGAAATCGCCGCAGTCGACGTTGGGGGTGAAGTCGGGCTTGACCTTGCCGCGCAGGATGTTGGCGGCGATCACAGCGGTGCGGCCGAGGGGCTTGTTCGCTGCGTCGAGGATGTACCACTTGCGCTGCACATCTTCTTTTCTGACCAGTGTCGTGGACATGGATGTTTCCTCCGTATATGATAAATTCTTTTTGACAAATTGCCGTTTCGCGCGTACAATATACGCACAGCTTTACCTTTATACCACAGAAAAAATCGGCTGTCAAGCACAATTTTCGGGATTTTTATTTTTCTCCGAGCAAACTCTCAAATCCTCGTTTTTTCTCTCGTTTTCTCTCGAATTCTCACAACTCAATTTTTTGAAAAAGGTGACTTTATGCAAAAAATGATGGGCTTGGTGCGCCGCTGCGCCGACGATTACCGCATGATCGCTCCCAATGACAAAATCGCCGTCGGCGTTTCCGGCGGCAAGGACTCGCTGACGCTGCTCTATCTTCTCGCCGCACTGCGCGAATACTACCCCGCGCCGTTCGAGCTGACGGCGATCACAATCGACATGGGTCTGCCGGGGATGGACTTTTCGCCCATTGCCGCGCTCTGCGAGCGGCTGAACATACCGTTTCAGTGCGTCAAAACCGAGATCGGCCCGATTATTTTTGACTATCGTAAGGAAAAAAATCCCTGCTCCATGTGCGCGAAAATGCGCCGCGGCGCGCTGAATCAGGCGCTTTTGGCGCAGGGCTTTTCCAAGGTGGCGTTGGGACACCACTATGACGACGCGGTGGAGACGTTTTTGATGAGTCTGATCTTCGAGGGGCGTCTGAGCTGCTTCCAGCCCGTGACCTACCTCGACCGCACCGGCGTGACCCAGATCCGCCCGCTGCTTTACCTCACCGAGGGCATGATCTCCGGCTTCGCGGCGCGGGAAAATCTGCCCGTCGTCCATAATACCTGCCCCGCCGATAAGCACACCAAGCGCGAGGAGATCAAGCAGCTCATCGTCCGTCTGCAAGCCGACTATCCCGACCTCAAGGAGCGCGTCTTCGGCGCAATGCAGCGCCTCCCGCTCCCCGAATGGGGCACCATCCCCCACCCCCGCGGCACTTCCGCGCCGCAAACGTAATGTGCTCCCACGCACCAATTCCCGCGTCGCGTTTCATTGCGCACTTGTCTTGAATTGTGATGCCATATCATATATAAGATCTCTATCATTATAATCAGAACTCAACGGATCGGATTGATAAATCATTTAGAATAACACACGAACAGTTGGTAGATTTATCGGTCAAATATCCAAGTAAAATCTCTATCTTACCTTTAGGTAACCATGCTGCTTGCGATTTGGGACAACTCCTACATTTTACAGCTTCTGGACGCATTCAAGGATGTCCAGCTCTACCAGCAACAAAAGATCAAACCATATGCAAGTCAAGACACAGAGATATTCAGCGGTACAATTCTTGATAATGTAAGGTTGCTTTTTGTCTTGTCTTGGGAAAAATGCCTGTTTTTATTACTGCTATTACTAAGACCGAGCGCCCCGGCAGTTTTTAATCTTGAAAAGTTCGTTTTTTACCTTATCTGCAAACGGTTTAGCGAATTATTATGCCAAAATCGTTCGGTATTACAGCATTTCTGTATTTGGGGGTATCCCCCCTTGCTAATTCTGCGAAAATTCGCACGTGACCCCAGGCCGGTCTT
>CAYRMX010000201.1:0-1807 GCA_964425295.1 uncultured Oscillospiraceae bacterium
GCGGCTGCCCCATCCTGGTTGACGGATATCTTTACACCTATGCCGGAACGACGATTTACAAGGTCGATACCCTCTCCGGCGAAATTGTGGCAACCGGCCAGATGGAGCGCGCCTCCAGCTTTGCCATCAATCCGCCCACCTATGCAGCCGGGATGCTCTTCATCGGTCTGGCCGACGGCACCATTCAGGCCTTCAACGCCGCCACGCTGCAATCGCTCTGGGTTTATCACGACCCGCTCGGCGGGCAGTCCAATTCCTCCATTGTCTATCATGAGGGCTATGTTTACACCGGCTTCTGGGTGGGCGAAACCAGCGAAGCTGCCTTTGTGTGCCTCAGCGCAACGGATGAGGATCCCGCTGCGGAAAAGGAAGAAAAGCTGGCCTCCTGGCGCTTTACCCGCGCCGGCGGCTTTTACTGGGCCGGTGCCTACGTGTGCGGGGACTATCTGCTGCTCGGCACGGACGATGGCGCCTCCGGCTACACCACCGGCCATGCCAGCCTGCTCAGTCTGGATCCGCTTTCCGGCCGGATGCTCAGCCAGTGGGAGCTGGAGGTTCCCGGCGACATCCGCAGCTCCATCACGGCGGCAGATGGGAAATTCTACTTTACCAACAAGGGCGGCTATTTCTTCGAGGCCGGGGTTCGCGCCGACGGCACCATCACCGCGTTGCGCGTCCTGCCACTGACCAACGACGCCGGGGACGCCGCCCGGCCGCCCATGAGCACCTGCACTCCCACGGTCTATCACGGCCGCGCCTATATCGGCGTGTCCGGCACCAGCCAGTTCGGTGCCTATTCCGGCCACAATCTGACGGTGATCGACCTTGCCAACTGGGAAATTGCCTACACCGTCCCCACGCAGGGCTATCCGCAGACCAGCGGTGTTCTGACCACGGCCTACGAGGTGCAGACCGGCTGCGTTTATGTCTATTTCTTCGACAATTTTACACCCGGCAAGCTGCGCGTGCTCGAAGATCGTCCCGGCCAGACCCGTCCCAGCCTGACCAGCACCGAGCACTACCTCCTGCAGGGCACGGAGCAGACGCTGGAAACCGCCTACGCTCTCTTCACTCCCAGCGGCGAGCAGGCACAGTATGCCATTTGCAGCCCCATCATGGACGACACCGGCACCATCTATTTTAAAAACGACTCCGGCTATCTGATGGCGGTGGGCAGCACCATCGACCGTCTGGAGCTGGCCTCGCCGCCGGAAAAGACGGATTACCGCGCCGGAGAATGCTTTGACGCCACCGGTCTGCGGGTGCTTGCGCACTACACAAACGGCGTTGTCCGCGATGTGAGCGCCTGCCTTTCCTATTCCACGCAGCCGTTAAGCACGCAGGACGAGGACTTCGGCCTGACGATGCCCCATGTGCTCTATCAGAACGTGGACGGCGCTTCCGGTGTTTCCTGTCCCGCGCCCTTCCTCTCCATCCGCCTCAGCATTTCCGACGCCCGGGGCGATGCCGACGGCAACGGCGCCGTGGACATGGCCGATGTAGCGCTTGTGCTGCGCTGGCAGGCCGGTCTGGATGCCCTGCCGGAGGCCGCGCTGACCACCGCCGATCTCAACGGCGACGGCAGCGTGGACGAAGCGGACGTTGCCCTGCTTGTGCGCCTTCTGAACGGCGAAGTGATTACATTCCCTCAAACTGGAGAAGCTGCCAAATGAAAAAACTGCTCTGTCTTCTGCTTCTGCTCTGCCTCCTGACAGGCTGCGGCAGGGCGCAGGCCACGGTTCCCGACACCAACGGCGACGGGAAGCTGACCTGCACCCTCACCGTCCGCTGCGACACGCTGCTTGCC
>CAYRMX010000202.1:0-1742 GCA_964425295.1 uncultured Oscillospiraceae bacterium
GACGGATCCTGCTTCAGCTCCCACGTTTTGTCGAAGATCTCCTTGACGTTGGACTCGCAGCCGGGGGTGGCGATGATCTGACCGGCGATCTGCTTGAGCCAGTCGAAGCGCTCCTTGGACATATCCTGCGGGAGGATGGCGACGGAATCGCACGCCAGCAGCTTGGAGTTGAAAGCGCCGCCGCGGCAATAGTTGCCGGTGGAGGGCCAGACGGCATGATGATACGTTGCATCAAACTGACCGGTCACGAGACGCGGCGCAAGGCAGCCGAAGGAAGCGCCGACCTTATGGCAGCCGGTCGGGAACCACTTGCCAGACATGGCAAGAATGCGGCACGGAACGCCGGACAGAGAGGACGGGATCTCCACATAATTCGGAACTTTCTGGAACAGACCGCCGGTCTCCTTGGCTTCATTGTGCCACGAAATACGGAACAGGTTGACCGGGTCAACGTCCCACAGGCCGGTGTGACTGAGCTTTGCCTTGATCTTTTCGGGGATGAGGTCAGGATTCTGCATCTGCGCGATGGTAGGGATGATGATGTTGTTTTCCTTTGCCTTCTGAATGTTGTGCGCAAGGCCTTCCTTGTTGATGCGAAGATCAATCATTGTTTTTTCCTCCTGTTTTTACATCTAAATATGAATAAAGGGTGTACTTGGAGATGCCGAAGTGGTTGGCGATCTTGTCGCCGGACTTGGTGATGAGCATGGCGCCGTGGTCGTTGAGGAAACGGATGGCGCGGATCTTATCGTCCTTGGTCATCATCGCCGGCGGCTTGCCGATAAGCTTATCCGACTGCTCGATCAGGTCGTCGAGCAGATCATTGACGTTGTGCGTGATACGGGGCGTAGCCTCCTCGCGTGAGGCGGTCGAGATCAGTCCGCCGAGCGCCTGCTGCGCCATTGCAAGGGTGGAGATGTCGAAGTTGATGCCGATGATCGCCGCAACACGCCCCTCTTCATCGGGGATATAAATGGATGTGGATTTGAGCAACTTTCCGTCCGGGGTGCGTGTCAGATAACACAGGTGATCTTCCGGGCAGCCGTCTTCCTTGCCCAATCGCTCCAGCACAACCTGAGACGGCCCGTCGCCGAGCTTTCTGCCGGAAACGTGACCGTTTTCCAGCGCAATGATCGAATTCGAGGTGCTGCGCTCCGAGATCTCGTGGACAACGACCTCACAGTTGCTTCCGAACTGTGCGGCAATTCCCTTGGCAAGTCGGCGCAGAACGTCAGTTTCGCTTTCCCTGAGCATATATCCTCTCCTCTCCGCAGTAATTTCCATTTCTATGATACCACAGATTCATGAGAAATCAATTCCTTTTTCAAAAAATTTTTAGGATTTGCTGAAAATTTGTTTGACATCTGAGACAGATATGGTAATATAGAGTTAGAACCGCACGATATGCGGTGTTGAACAGAATTTTATGGAGGGTATATTCATGGATTTTGAAGCAATCAAAAAAGCTGCAGAAGGCTATCGTGCGGACATGAGCCGTTTCCTGCGCGACATGATCGCCATCCCCAGCGAAAGCTGCGAGGAAGAGGGCGTCGTCATGTGCATCAAGGCGGAGATGGAAAAGCTGGGCTACGACAAGGTTGAGATCGACAAGCTCGGCAACGTCATCGGCTGGATGGGTAGCGGCGACAAGATCATTGCCATTGACTCCCACATCGACACCGTCGGCATCGGCAACATCAACAACTGGAAGGAAGACCCGTACAAGGGCTACGAAACCGAGG
>CAYRMX010000203.1:0-1735 GCA_964425295.1 uncultured Oscillospiraceae bacterium
ACCTCGGTACGCGCTGCACGGTCTTTATGAATTCGAATGTCAAGCAGGCGCAGAAGGAGGGCGCTGCCGTCGCCGACATCTCCGCCGGACTTGCGTATTCCGTCATCAAAAATGCGCTTTACAAGGTCATCAAGCTCGCTAGCGCCGAGGAGCTGGGACGGCACATCGTTGTGCAGGGCGGGACGTTCCACAATCGGGCTGTGCTTCGTGCGTTTGAGAAAATTGCGGGCGTGGAGGCGGTCTGCCCGGACATTTCGGGCATCATGGGCGCGTTCGGTGCGGCGCTTCTGGCGCGGGCGCATTACACGGGCGAGCCGACAAGCATGCTCCCGCCGGAGAAAATCGCCGAGCTGACCTATACCGTGAAAAGTCTGCACTGCGCGGGCTGCTCCAATCACTGCGCGCTGACGGTCAACACCTTTGCCCACGGCGGACGCCACATTTCCGGCAACCGCTGCGAAAAGGGGCTGGGCGCGGCGCAGAGTGCGCACAGAGCGCCGAATATGGTCGAATACAAGCGGGAACGGATGTTTGCCTATCCGCCGCTTGCGCAGCCGACACGCGGGACAATCGGCATTCCACGGGTGCTGAATTTGTACGAAAACTATCCGTTTTGGGCGACATTTTTCAAAAAACTGGGATTTCGGGTCATACTTTCGCCGTTTTCCTCGCGGCAGATCTATGAGCTGGGCATCGAATCCATCCCCTCGGAGTCGGAATGCTATCCGGCGAAGCTTGCGCACGGGCATGTGCAGTGGCTCATCAACGAGGGCGTCCGCACGATCTTCCATCCCTGCGTCTTTTATGAGCATCAGGAGACGCACGGCGCGCAGAATCACTATAACTGCCCGATCGTCGTCTCTTATCCCGAAAATCTGAAAAACAACGTCGAAGACCTTGACGCCTGCGGCGTGCGGTATCTGCGGCCGTTTTTGGCGTTCACGGACGAAAAGACCGCCGCCGACCGGCTGGTGCGCTTCTGCCGCGAGGAATGGGATATCCCGACGCGCGAGGTGCGCGAAGCGGCACACGCGGCGTGGGAGGAACAGCTCCGCGCCAAGGAAGACATCCGCGCCGAAGGAAAGCGGCTGCTGCGCGAGATGGAACTGCGCGGCGGGCGAGGGATCGTTCTTGCCGGACGGCCATATCACATCGACCCGGAGATCGGTCACGGCATTGCCGAGCTGATCGCCTCCTACGGTCTGACGGTCTTCACCGAGGACAGTCTGCCGATCGACTTTGTGCCGCAGCGACCGCTGCGGGTCGTTGATCAGTGGGTCTATCATTCGCGGCTCTATACGGCGGCGGAATTCGTCACGCGGCGCGACGATCTGGAGCTGGTGCAGCTCACGTCGTTCGGCTGCGGGCTGGACGCTGTGACGAGCGACCAGGTCGCCGAACTGCTGCAAAGCGCCGGCAAGCTTTATACGCTGCTCAAGATCGACGAGGTGGCGAACCTCGGCGCAGTGCGTATTCGCATTCGCAGCCTGATCTCCGCGATGCAGATGCACCGCGCGCGGGCGGCGAAGCCGACGGAATATCGGCGCAGCGCATTTACGCGGGAAATGTACCGCGCGGGTTACACCATCCTCGCGCCGCAGATGTGTCCCATCCATTTTGAGCTCCTCGAGCCGCTGTTCCGCAAGCACGGCTACCGGCTGGTCGTCCTCGACAACGACGACCGTACCGCCATCGACACGGGGCTGAAATACGTCAATAACGACGCCTGTTACCC
>CAYRMX010000204.1:0-1732 GCA_964425295.1 uncultured Oscillospiraceae bacterium
TCTTGCGGCCGTCGGCGGGGTCGCCGCCGCGGGAGTCGGGGTCATATTCGCAGAGGACTTCGGTGACGTTTCCGGCGTCGTCCTTGACGCAGCCGGTGCATTTGACGACATATGCGCCCTTGAGACGCACTTCGTTGCCGGGGAAGAGGCGGAAGAACTTGCCGACCTTTTCCTCCATAAAATCGTCTGCTTCAATCCACAGCTCGCGGGAGAAACTGATCTCGCGCGTGCCGAGCTCGGGGTGATTCGGGTGGTTTTCGACGGTGAACGTCTCGGTCTTGTCCGCCGGGTAGTTTGTCACGGTCAGGCGCAGGGGGCGCAGGACTGCCATCGTACGCGTGGCGGTTTCGTTGAGATCTTCGCGCAGGCAGTGCTCCAAAAAGGCGTATTCCACGGTCGAGGCGGCCTTTGCCACGCCGATGCGTTCACAGAAGTTACGGACGGCGCGCGGCGTATAGCCACGACGGCGCAGACCGCACAGCGTCGGCATGCGCGGGTCGTCCCAGCCGGAGACGCGGCTCGTCTCGACGAGCTGGCGCAGCTTGCGCTTGGACATGACGGTGTGGTCGATGCCGAGGCGGGCAAACTCGATCTGCCGCGGCTTTGCCGGCAGGTCGCAGTGCTCGACGACCCAGTTATACAGCGGGCGGTGCGCCTCGAATTCCAGCGAGCAGAGCGAATGCGTGATGTGCTCCATCGCATCCTCGATCGGATGGGCGAAGTCGTACATCGGGTAGATGCACCATTTGTCGCCAGTCGCGTGGTGGGGCATATGGTTGATGCGGTAGATGGCGGGGTCGCGGAGATTGAAATTGCCGGAGGCAAGGTCGATCTTCGCGCGCAGCGTCATTGCGCCGTTCGGGAATTCTCCGGCACGCATGCGGCGGAAGAGATCGAGCGATTCTTCCATCGGACGGTCGCGGAACGGGCTTCTGGCGGGGGTGGTCAGGTCGCCGCGGTACTCACGCATTTGCTCCGGCGTCAGCTCGCAGACGTAGGCAAGCCCTTTCTTGATCAGCTCCTCGGCGCATTCGTACATCTTGTCGAAATACTGCGAGGCGTAGTAAAAACGGTCGTCCCAGTCGAAGCCGAGCCAGTGGATGTCTTCCTTGATGGCATCGACGTACTCGGTGTCCTCCTTGGCGGGGTTGGTGTCGTCCATACGCAGGTTGCAGATGCCGCCGAACTTCTCCGCCGTGCCGAAATCGATGCACAGCGCCTTGCAGTGACCGATGTGCAGATAGCCGTTCGGCTCGGGCGGGAAGCGGGTGTGAACCTGCATGCCCTCATACTGACCGCCGGCGGAAATGTCTTCTTCAATAAAGGCTTCGATAAAGTTTTTGATCTCGGGAGCCATAATGTCCATCCTCTCAGTTCCAAATCGAAATATTCGTACCGACTATTATATATCATAATTCCCAAATCTGCAATGGGGGAGTCGTACATTTTGCCGAAAAATCGGGTCGGCGGCGGAATTTTTGAAAACAATCTGTGAAAAAATGAAATTTTGGTTGTCAAGCGGGCGAAATTATTATAGAATAGACGCAGACAATTTCAAAAAAGGAGTGGTTCCCCATGAACGAGCCGAAATACCGCCGCGTTCTTCTCAAGATCAGCGGCGAGGCTTTGGCGGGCGATGCGCACCGCGGACTGAATTTTGACGTGATCGGCAGCGTCTGCGACGTAGTCAAGGAATGCGTGGAGGCGGGCGTGCAGGTCGGCATCGTCGTCG
>CAYRMX010000205.1:0-1719 GCA_964425295.1 uncultured Oscillospiraceae bacterium
TCACGCCCTCCTTCGCCATCTCCATCACGTAGGGGTAGAACCAGTCGCTTTCCTTTACGTCGATGA
Source organism: uncultured Oscillospiraceae bacterium (assembly GCA_964425295.1). GTDB lineage: Bacteria > Bacillota > Clostridia > Oscillospirales > Oscillospiraceae > JAZOXB01. Next base: position 67 of record CAYRMX010000205.1, read on the forward strand.
AGGGGTTGACGAAAGCCTCTTCTTCCCAGTTCGGGTCGGCCGCATGGCAGACCGTGCATTCGCCATCGACGAAGTTGTGGCCGGTGGCGGGGATGCTGGCAGCGGCAGTAATTTCGGTTTCGCCCTTTTCATCAGAGAAGAGCTTGCCGCACTCGGCGCACTTCCAGCTATCTCCCGTGCCCGCTTCCGTACAGGTGGCGGGCGTGCCGGGAAGCTTTACGGCACTGTGGCCAAGGGGATCGACCGTCTCATGCGCCACGATTGCCCTGCCGCAGACGGCGCAGTGGCTGCCGTCCGTGAGGCCGGTCTCCGTGCAGGTGGCGGGGACGGCTTCGTCCGTAATGACTTCGCAGGGGAAGGATGCTTCGCACAGGGAGCAGGTGCGGCTGTGGCTGCCGTCCGCAGCAACCACACAGTCGCTCAGATCGTGGCGGTGATCCGCGCGCAGGGTTCTGCTCACGCTCAGCTCCAGCTCGGCGGTAACATTGTTGACGGTGTAGGTGCCGTCCTCATTTTCCACAACCGGCGTGCTCTCGCCGCCCATGAGTGCAGAAACAAAGTAGTCATAGTTGTCGTCGCGTTCTTCCAGGCAGAAGGTGTAACGCTCGCCGGGGGCCGCGTAGGCCGCGCCGCTGAGGCCCTCGCCAAGCGTGACGGCATAGCCCTCAACGGTGATTTCCGTCAGGCTGAGGATGACGGGCGCGCTGCCGGCCACGATGGCTTCGTCGGGCATATAAACGGTAAGCGTGTAGACGCCCGGCGTGGTGAAGGTCAGGCTGACCGCGCCGGTTTCGTTCGTCACGGCGCCTTCCAGATCGGTGAGCGCGCCGGTTGCGGGGTTGACCAGAGCAAGCTGCGCGCCGGAAATGGCGGCGCCGGCGGCCAGCATGGCGTCCAAATCCTTAAAGGTGTAGCCCATCATGACGGAAGCGCCCTTGACGGTGAGGTTCAGCGGAATGCCGACCTTGCCGGTAAAGCTGCGGCCGCTGACTCCGTCCTTCAGGAGCCATGCATAGGTGTCAGACCAGGTGGTCGTGTCCTGATAGAGGAAAAATTCCACCAGGTCGCCGGAGGCGATGGGCATGGCGCTGACGCTGTAGCCATTGTAGCCGCCATACGGGCTTTCCGTGCCGTCGTGGGGATACATATGGTTCACCATGAAGCCGTTGGCGGAAGTTTCCATGCCGAAGAGGGTGGAAATATAGCCATATTCGTTCACAGCGAGCAGGGCCGGCGCGGTTTCCGCCGTGAAGTCTCCGCCGAATGCCAACTCGTGCGCCTTGACCAGAACGTCCAGCGCGGAAACGGCGCTGCCCAGGTCAACGCTGTCGGTGTAGCCATAGTACTCGGCCAGGTTGGAGGCAACGGTGACCTCCGTCTGCGGAGCCATCAGGTAAGCGCCCTCGGCCACAGCGGTGATGGCAACCTTTGCTTCCGTGTGGATCGCAACGGTCTTTTCCTTCAGGCCGTAATTCTCATGGTCAAAGCCATAGGTGTAAACCACGGTAGCGCGGCCGTCGCGCTCTTCCACGGTAACGTAGCCGGAAACATCGCGCGTCAGGCCGTTTGCCAGGCGGGCAACCACCTTCAGCCCCTCGGCGGTGTAGGTGCCGTCCTCCTGTCTGGTCAGGGAGGTGGGAAGCTGGGTGATTT
>CAYRMX010000206.1:0-1717 GCA_964425295.1 uncultured Oscillospiraceae bacterium
CGCGGGCGTCCGTCCGGCGATCAATCCCGGCATTTCCGTCTCCCGTGTCGGCGGCAACGCGCAGATCAAGGCAATGAAAAAGGTCTCCGGCTCGCTGAAGCTGATGTATTCGCAGTATCGCGAGCTGCAATCCTTTGCGCAGTTCGGTTCCGATCTCGACGCCGACACCAAGTCGCGTCTGGAACAGGGTGCGCGCGTCGTGGAGGTTCTGAAGCAGAACCGCAACAGCCCCGTCGACACCGAGCTTCAGGTTGCGATCATCTACGCCGTTGTCAACGACCTGCTGGCAGCGATTCCCGTCGAGCGCATTTCCGAATTCGAAACGGAGCTGTTCTCTTATCTGACGGTGCAGCGCCCCGCGATTTTGGAAAGCATTCGCGATACCGGCGAGCTGACCAAGGCGAACGAAGCCGAGCTGAAGCAGGCCATCGAGCTGTGCACAGCGCGCTTCCTCCAATGAGGAGATAAGCTATGGCTGGAGCGTCAATGAAACACATCAAGACGCGCATCAAGAGCGTCGAGAGCACCCGCCAGATCACCAAGGCGATGGAGTTGGTGGCGACCTCGAAGCTGCGCCGCGCCAAGGAGCGCGTCGAGCGGGCGCGTCCGTACCATGAGGTGCTTGCCGACGCGATCACGGCGCTGCAATCCGCCGCCCCCGACGGCTCAAACGTCTTCACGCAGGAGCGAGAGGTCAAAAAGACCTGCTTCGTCGTCCTCGGTGGCGACCGCGGGCTTGCCGGCGGCTATAACGCCAACCTTTTCCGCATGGCGGAGGAGCAAATGGCAGGGACGGACTGCTGCGTTCTGCCCGTGGGCAAGAAAACGCTGGAGCATTTTTCCCGCCGCGGCTATGCGCTGCTGAGCACCTATTTCGGCATTTCCGGCACGGTTGGCATGGGCGACTGCACCCAGATCGCCAAGCTTCTTTGCGACGGCTTTGTCGGCGGGCAGTTTGACCGCGTGATCGTGCTGTATACCTGCTTCCGATCCATGCTTTCGCAGGTGCCGACGTCGGAGCAGCTTTTGCCCATTGCCCTCGGCGAGGACGGCGGGCACTATGCCGGCGCACTGATCGAGGGCGATCCGAGCGCCTTGGTGGAAAAGATCGTGCCGCTGTATGTTTCCGGCATTCTCTATTCGACCCTCTGCGAGGCGGTCGCCTCCGAGCATGGCGCGCGCCGCACCGCGATGGACGCGGCAAACAAAAACGCCACCGAGCTGATCGACTCGCTCGTCCTGCGCTATAACCGCGCACGCCAGGCGGTCATCACGCAGGAAATCACAGAAATCGTCTCCGGCGCGGAAGCGCTTTAAAGGAGGAACAAAGATGCAAGATAAAAATTTCGGCGTCGTGACGCAGGTCATCGGGCCGGTTCTGGACATCCGCTTCCCGAACGGTCATCTTCCCAACCTGCTCAATGCCATCGAGATCGAACGCGAGAACGGCAAGCTGGTCTGTGAGGTTGCGCAGCAGCTTGGCGATGACGTCGTGCGCTGCATCGCCATGAGCAGCACCGACGGCATGGTGCGCGGCATGCAGGCGGTCGATACCGGCGCGCCTATCAAGGTGCCCGTAGGGCCGGAAACGCTGGGCAGAGTCTTTAACCTGCTCGGTCGTGCCATCGACGACAAGCCGCAGCCCGTAACATGCGAAAAATGGAGCATCCACCGCGACCCGCCCGCCTATGACGAGCAGGAAAGCACCACCCAGATG
>CAYRMX010000207.1:0-1716 GCA_964425295.1 uncultured Oscillospiraceae bacterium
GTCCAGACCCATATTTTTCGGCCCAAACGCAATATCGGCGAAGACCGTTTCCTCAAAAAGCTGATATTCGGGGTACTGAAACACCAGCCCGACGCGAAAACGCGCCGCGCGGGTGGTCTGCTTGTCTTTCCAGATGCTCTCGCCGCCGAGCAGTACGTCGCCGCCGGTGGGCTTGAGCAGCCCGTTCAGGTGCTGGATGAGGGTGGACTTTCCCGACCCGGTGTGCCCGATGATGCCGAGAAATTCGCCCCGCTCCACGCTGAAATTCAGATGTCGGATGGCGTCGTGCTGAAAGGGCGTGCCGACGCTGTAAGTGTGGCAGAGGTCACGGACCTCAATGATTGCAGCCAATGTGGTTCCTCCTGCGTGGTCAAGCCTTTGCCCAAGCGCAAAGTGCCTGCGCACATTCTTCTGTGGAAAGCGCATCGAGCGGGAGATTCGCGCCCTCCCGGTTCAGCGCGTATAGGAGCTGCGTCGTTGCCGGAACGCTCAGTCCGGCGGCGCGCAACAGTTCGACCTGTGAAAAGACCTCTTTCGGTGTGCCGTCGGCGCGGACGATGCCGCCGTCCATGACGATCACGCGGTCGGCGCGGATGGCTTCGGTCATGTGGTGCGTGATGAGCACGACCGTGATGCCGTTTTCGCGGTTCAGACGCTCGATGGTGTTGAGCACCTCCTCCCGCCCGTGCGGGTCGAGCATGGCGGTCGGCTCGTCGAGAACGATGCAGCGCGGCTGCATGGCGATGACGCCTGCGATGGCAATGCGCTGCTTTTGCCCGCCGGAGAGCAGATGCGGTGCATGCGTGCGGTATTCGTACATCCCGACGGTGCGCAGGGCGTTATCGACGCGCTCGCGGATTTCGTCGGACGGAACGCCGAGGTTCTCCGGTGCAAAGGCAACGTCTTCTTCGACGACGTTTGCAACCATCTGATTGTCAGGATTCTGAAAAACCATGCCGACCGTGCGGCGGATGTCCAGCAGCAGCGCCTCGTCCGAGGTGTCCATGCCGAACACGCGCACACTTCCGCCCTCGGGCAGGAGCACGGCGTTAAAATGCTTGGCGAGAGTCGATTTTCCGCAGCCGTTGCGCCCGAGCACGGCGACAAAGCTGCCCTCGCGCAGACTGAGATCCAGCCCGTCAAAGACGGAAATGACCGTCTCGTCGGACTGCGAGGGATAGGAGAAGCGCAGCTTCTCGGTGACGATCGCGTTGTTCATGCCGCCACCCCTTTTTCAGCGTACCCAGCGCCCGGTTGCACCGCAGGGGAGCACCAGTCCGGAATCGCTCACGGGAAGCCCCAGCTCATCTGCCTCGCTGTGCCCGCCGAAGCGCGGCGTGATAAGGCTGTCGAGCAGACACGTCAAAACCGACGGCGCAAGCCCCGTGGTGTAGGAATTGATGATAAAGAACAGCGGATCGTCGGACAAAACGCCCGTCACGAGCTGCAAAAATGGGAACAGATCCTTTTCCAGCTTCCAGATCTCGCCGGACGGGCCGCGCCCATAGGACGGCGGGTCCATGATGACCGCGTCGTAGCGGCGGCCGCGCTTGATCTCGCGTTCGACAAATTTTGCGCAGTCGTCGATGATCCAACGGATCGGTGCTTCGCTCAGTCCCGAAGATGCGGCGTTTTCCCGCGCCCACGCGACCATGCCCTTCGCGGCGTCCACATGGCAGACGCTTGCGCCTGCCTTTGCCGCCGCCAGCGTTGCGC
>CAYRMX010000208.1:0-1691 GCA_964425295.1 uncultured Oscillospiraceae bacterium
CCGCCCGCAAGAAGAGCAGCATGACGCTCAAGGTCAACGCAATGGCGTAAGCAAAATATGGAATTTTTCCGCCTGATGGGTTTCCCGTCAGGCTTTTGCTTTTTTCGCGCAAAAAAAGCCCCGTCCGCGCAAACTGGGGCAGTTCAAACGCGCGAACCGGGGCGATGATGATTTATGTACGCCGCAGAAAAATCTCGCCGCAGCGGCGGCAGACCACCTTGGTCTGCCCGCGGCCGACGGGAACCGACTGCACGGCGCGGCAGGCCGGGCAGCGGAAATAACGCTTCTGCGGGCCGTTGCGCAGGCGGTTGCCGATGCGCTCGCGGCGATTGATCCAGAAGCGGAGAAAGCGCCCCTTCATGCGGCATTCCCCGGCGTGTTGCGCAGGATCCGCGTGAAATACAGGAAGTATTTCACAAAGGACAGCAGCACCAGGGCGGAAATCACCACGGCGTCGTCCACCGTGATGAACAGCGTGCTGACTGCGCGTCCCAGAACAACCTCCCAGAGGATGAGGATGCCCATGGACAGATAGATCACCACGGTGCACAGCTTGCCGTACCACCCGGCGCTGTAGATGCTGTGGGTGCGGTGGAGCGTGATGAGGGTGAGGATACCGATGGTGACCTCCTTAAAGACCAGAATGCCGACCACCCACCAGTGGCTCACAGGCAGCAGGCACAGCAGCACGGCAATCTGCGTGAGCTTGTCGGCCACGGGGTCAATGGCTTTGCCAAAATCGGACACCAGATGGAAGGTGCGGGCAATCCAGCCGTCCACCACATCCGTCACACCGCTCAGCGCCAGCACGCCAAAGGCCCACCAGCCCGCGCCGCGCTCATACAGCCCGACGATCACCGGGATTAGCAGCAGCCGGAAAAAGCTGAGAAAATTGGGCAGGGTGAAAATGCGGTCTGTATCTGCCCGCTGGGCTTTTTCAATTTGCAGTCTTTCTTCTTCGCTCATGGATACAGCTCCTCAATCATTATAAGCATAGTATAAACACGGAACATCAACCCAATATCAACCGGACTGTAAATTTTTGTTGATTTTTCTTTCCAAGCTCCGGCGCGTGTGTTATACTGATGAGAAGAGGCGCGCCCGCGCAGGGCGCATTCCTTTATTTTGAAATCAGGCAGGTGATCCCATGTTTCGTATTCTGGTTGCCGAGGACGATGCCGAGCTGCGGCGGCTGTTTTGCCGCGTGCTGGAGCGCAGCGGCTACTCCACCGTCGGCGTGGAGGACGGTCAGGCCGCGCTTGAGGCGCTTGCGCGCGAGAGCATCGACCTTGTGGTTTCCGACATCATGATGCCGCGCATGGACGGCTACGCCCTTGTACGGGCGCTGCGCCAGTCCGGAAGCGCCATCCCGGTGATGATGATTACGGCCAAGGACAGCTTTCAGGATTTGCAGTTCGGCTTTCTGGCCGGTGCGGACGACTATATGGTAAAGCCCATCAACGTTGCCGAGCTTGTAGTGCGGGTGCAGGCGCTGCTGCGCCGGGCTCGGATGGTTTCGGAGCGGCGGCAGACCGTTGGCAGCACCACGCTGGAATTCGACTCCTTTACCGTGCAGCGCGACGGCACGCAGCAGCTTCTGCCGCAGAAGGAATTTCTGCTGCTTTATAAGCTCGTTTCTTCCATGGGGCGCATTTTTACCCGCCAGCAGCTCATGGATGACATCTGGGGCA
>CAYRMX010000209.1:0-1688 GCA_964425295.1 uncultured Oscillospiraceae bacterium
TTTCATAATGCCACCCTTTTCCAAAGCCTTCCCTTGGGTATTTTACCATTCATGCGGCGGGGTGTCAAGCGGGGTTCATGCAGATTTCCGCAATGGAGATTTCGTGAATGAATTTCCCGCATTATATTCCGCCGCGGGGCGTTTTCGGCGGCTTTGCGGGCTTCTGCCCGTTGCACTTTTCGGATTTTTGTGGTACAATAACAAAAATCGGGTACTGCGGGCTTTTGCAGTGCCGCCGTAAACCAAATTTTTTGGGGGTGTTCGGTGTGAAAAAATCCAAATTCCGCGTCTGGCTCGTGCTGACGCTGCTCTGGCTCGGACTCATTTTTTTGCACTCCTCTATGCCCGCCGACGCCAGCAACGCCGAAAGCGGCGGTCTGCTTGCGGTCGTACAGACCGTCCTGCCGTGGATGACGCACGCAATGCTGCGGAAGGTGGCGCATTTTGTTGAATTTTTCGTGCTCGGCATCTGCCTGACCGGAGCGTTCCGCTATGCCGGCCGCTTTATCCTGCTCAAGCCGCTTGCCTTCGGGCTGCTGACCGCCCTGTGCGACGAGACGTTGCAGCTCTTCGTGCGCGGGCGCAGCGGCCGGATCTCGGACATCTGGCTTGACCTGTTCGGCGTGGTCTGCGGCACGCTGATCACCTGGTTGATTTTTAAGCTTCGGAAGCATTAAAGGAGGAAGAATCATGTGTGATTCCTGCAAGAAGACATTTTATATTACCACTCCGATCTACTACCCCTCGGACAAGCTGCACATCGGGCATACCTACTGCACCGTCGCGACGGACGCGATGGCGCGGTACAAGCGTCTGCGCGGCTACGACGTCCTGTTCCTGACCGGCACGGACGAGCACGGGCAGAAGATCGAGACCCGCGCCGCCGCTGCCGGCGTGACGCCGCAGGCGTTCGTCGACAACATCGTCACGGGCGAAAAGGGCGTGCTCGACCTGTGGAAGCTGATGAACATTTCCTACGACCGCTTCATCCGCACCACGGACGATTACCACGTCGCCGCGATCCAGAAGATTTTCAAGAAAATGTACGACAACGGCGACATTTATAAGGGCAAGTACACCGGTATGTACTGCACCCCGTGCGAATCGTTCTGGACGGAGAGCCAGCTCAAGGACGGCAAGTGCCCCGACTGCGGGCGCGAGTGCCAGCCCGCCGAGGAGGAGGCGTATTTCTTCCGTCTGTCGAAGTATGCGCAGCCCGTGCGCGACCTGCTGACGAACACCGACTTCCTCGAACCGCGCAGCCGCGTCAACGAAATGGTCAACAACTTCATCGACGCCGGTCTGGAAGACCTCTGCGTCTCGCGCACCAGCTTCAAGTGGGGCATTCCGGTCGATTTCGACCCCGGTCACGTCGTCTATGTCTGGGTCGACGCCCTGTTTAACTACACCACGGCGCTCGGCTTCCTGAACGACAAATACGACGATTACGAAAAATACTGGCCTGCCGACGTTCACTTTGTCGGCAAGGAGATCGTCCGTTTCCATTCGATCATCTGGCCGGCGATGCTCATGAGCATGGGCATGGAGCTGCCGAAGAAGGTCTACGGCCACGGCTGGCTCAACTTCAACGGCGAAAAAATGAGCAAATCCCGCGGCAACGTCGTCGACCCGTATCTGCTTGCCGAGCGCTACGGCGTGGACGCGCTGCGCTACTTCCTGCTGCGTAC
>CAYRMX010000210.1:0-1685 GCA_964425295.1 uncultured Oscillospiraceae bacterium
GGCGATCGGCGGCAAGATCATCGCCCGCGAGACGATCAAGGCGCTGCGCAAGGACGTGCTCGCCAAGTGCTACGGCGGCGACATCACCCGCAAAAAGAAGCTGCTGGAAAAGCAGAAGGAGGGCAAAAAGCGCATGCGCACCTTCGGCACAGTCTCCGTCCCCTCCGAGGCGTTCATGGCAGTCCTCAAGATGGACGAATAACGCCGCCGCGCTGTGACCGAGCCGTAAATGCAGGGCAGGGGCTTGCCTCCGCCGCTTCCGCGGCAAATGAATCGTTATCGTGCGGACACCGAAAAGCGGCGTCCCTACAAACAATTTCGCGAACCATTCGGCGGAACGCAACCCTGTCCCGCCGAATTTCATCGCATTTCCAAACACGGAGGTGTTTTTCATCAAAACCGTAACCATCTACACCGACGGCGCGTGCTCCGGCAACCCCGGGCCGGGCGGCTGGGGCGCGATCCTCGAATGGAACGGGCTGGAAAAGGAGCTTTCCGGCGGCGAGCCGCAGACCACCAACAACCGCATGGAGCTCACGGGTGTGATCGCCGCGCTCTCGGCGCTGAAAGAACCGTGCGCCGTCGACCTGTTCACGGACTCCAAATACGTCTGTGATGCGGTGACCAAGCGCTGGGTCTACGGCTGGCGCGCAAAGGGCTGGGTCAAGGCGGACAAAAAGCCCGCGCTGAACGTCGACCTCTGGGAACGGCTGCTCCCGCTGCTTGAAAAGCACAGCGTGACATGGCATTGGGTCAAGGGTCACGCCGAAAACGAGAAAAACAACCGCTGCGACCGCCTCGCCGTCGCACAAAGCCAGAAATTCAAAGGATGATGAACCGATGAAACGCAAATTTTACGCGCTGCTTGCCCTGATCGCCGCGGCGATCGTCGCCCTCGACCAATGGACGAAGCACCTGACCATTCAAAACATCCCGCTCGGCACGCACCGCGACAGCATTTTGGGCATTTTTCACCTGACGCACACAAAAAACACCGGCGCGGCGTGGTCGATGCTTGAGGGACAGACGTGGCTGTTCGTGGTCGTGTTTGCGGTGTTCCTCGCGCTGCTGGGCGTGGTCGTTTGGAAGCAATGGCTGAGCAAAAAATTCGAATGGCTCTGCCTGACCGCCATCGTCGGCGGCGGCATCGGCAATCTGATCGACCGCCTGACGACCGGCGCGGTCACAGACATGATCTGCTTCGATTTCATCAATTTTCCGGTCTTCAACGTCGCCGACTGCTTCATCACCGTCGGCTGCTTCGCCCTGCTGGTCTATATCCTGATTTTCGACCGCAACACCAAAGTCTCTGCCGAGGACGACCCCGCCGATCCCACCCTTTGATCGTCTCGAAGATAGCACATGCTTGCCGCATAAAGATCATATTTCAAGTTAAGGAACGGGACATCTGCCACCGCAGATGTCCCGTTTCAGCGTGTCAAAAAACTCTTTTTGACACGCCGGCAGGCTGCAAGAAAGTTCGAAAGGCAAGCAACTTTCGACCGTCGGCGTATGTGGATACGGTAGGTCGAAAGTTGCGCAGTAAGTAAAAATCAGTAAAATAACCTTCCGCATTTCCATGCTTTCTTCTGATTTCTCAAATTTCGAGCATTTTTCAGATTGAACATGCTTTAGAAAAATCATACTCTGATTTTTACGATTTCGGACTTTATTGACAGCCTGAA
>CAYRMX010000211.1:0-1671 GCA_964425295.1 uncultured Oscillospiraceae bacterium
TTATAATAATGTACATCCTTGAGCACGTCGGGCAGATATTGCTGCCGCACCCAATGGTTCGGGTATTCATGCGGGTAGAGATAGCCCTGCTCGCGCTCCATGCCGGCGCTGTCCGCGTGGACGTTTTGCAGCTCGCGCGGGATGTTGCCGAGCTTGCCCGCCTTGACGTCCGCCATTGCCGCGGCGATCGCCATATAGCCGGAATTCGACTTCGGCGCGGTGGCGAGCAGGATGACGGCGTCCGCCAAGGGCAGACGCGCCTCGGGCATGCCGAGCTGAAGCGCAGAATCGACGCACGCCTTGACGATCGGAATCGCCATCGGGTAGGCAAGCCCGACGTCCTCCGCCGCCGAGCACAGAATCCGTCGGCAGCACGAGGGCAGGTCGCCCGCTTCCAGAAAGCGTGCGAGATAGTGGATGGCGGCGTCGGGGTCCGAGCCGCGGATGGACTTCATCAGCGCCGAAAGGCAGTCGTACTGGTTGTCGCCGCCGCGGTCATAGCGCATGGACGAGCGCTGCGTGACGGCTTTGGCGTCTTCGAGGGTGATGTTCAGGCTGTCCGCACCGAGCTTTGCCGCGATAAAAAGCGCCTCAACGGCATTGACCGCCTTGCGGACGTCGCCGCCGCAGGACGAGGCGATGTGCTCAAGGGCGCCGTCCTCGGACGTAACGCGCAGCGACGATTTCTCCGCCATATAGTCCACGGCGCGGCAAACGGCTTTCATCGCCGCCTCCGCCGTGACCGGCTTGAACTCGAAGACCGTCGAACGGCTCAAAATGGCGTTGAACACATAAAAATAGGGGTTCTCCGTCGTCGAAGCGATCAGGGTGATCTTGCCGTTTTCGATGTATTCCAGCAGGGATTGCTGCTGTTTTTTGTTGAAAGACTGGATCTCGTCGAGGTAGAGCAGGACGCCGTTCGGCGCGAGCAGAGTGTCAAGCTGGGCGACGATCTCCTTGATGTCGGAGGTCGAGGCGGTGGTGGCGTTGAGCTTATAGAGCGTGCGCTTTGTGGCATCGGCGATGATGTTGGCGACGGTGGTCTTGCCCGTGCCGCTTGGCCCGTAGAAGATCAGGTTCGGCACGCGCCCGGACTCGATCATGCGACGCAGCATTTTGCCCTCGCCGAGAATTTCCTCCTGCCCGACAACCTCGTCGAGCGATTTCGGCCGCAGCTCGTCAGCCAAAGGTTGATACATTGCGCCGCCTCCTTTCCGAATGTGTCCTGTTTTTATTATGATACACCGCGCAGGGCGAAAATGCAAGCACGCGGGCGCGAAATTTGCCCGCGCCGTCAAGTGAAATGCCCGCCGTTTCGTATCCCCCGTCGGGGGATATAAATTTTTGCGGGAAAAAAAGCGGAAATTGACGAAATCCTCGAAATAGGCATTGACAAGGCTGAGGATTATTGATAAAATCGTATCAATATAGGTTGAACGCCTGCTATTCACGATGCCGAGGGGTATCGTACTATTTTTGTGCCTCGAAGGGGGACAACAGGAGGATTACTTATTATGAGTCAAGAACGCTACATCACAGTCGAACAGATGGAGGAAGCAACCGCCTCTTTGCTGGAAAACGGCAAAAAGGTCGGTGCCGATAGCTGGCAGCAGCGGGCAAAGAATCAGTCGCCCCACTGCGGTTTCGGCGAAGGCGGCACCTGCTGCCGTA
>CAYRMX010000212.1:0-1639 GCA_964425295.1 uncultured Oscillospiraceae bacterium
AGGCGTAGGTCGCAAGTTTGATGTTGCGGTCGGTTCGGAAGGTGGAGATGCCTTTGATCAGCCCGATCGTGCCGATGGAGATGAGGTCTTCGATGTTGACGCCCGTGTTTTCGAAGCGGCGGGCGATGTAGACCACAAGACGCAGATTGCGCTCGATCAGGCGTTGCTTGGCGCTTTCGTCGCCGCAGCCGGCGCGGGCGAGGAGTTCCTGTTCTTCGGTCGAGGAGAGCGGCGGCGGGAGAATGTCGCTTCCGCCGATATACATGAGGTTGGTCGGCGGGTGAAAGATGGCGGTGAGCAGGGCTTTGAGCGAATCAAGCATGAAGAGTTCCTCCTGTCAGTGCCTCGTAAGCGCCGCCGTCGGAAAGCGGGGTCGGGCAGAACGCGACGAGTCCGGTTTTGGTGTGCTTGCCGAGGGTAATCTCGCAGGGAAGCGCCAGCAGCATGCCCGAGGCAACGCCGACGGCGCGGTAAGGAATCAGGCGCGGAGCATAGGCGCGCAGACGCAGTGCCAGCGCGGCAGGGGACGCAAAATCGTCGGCGCGGAGCAGAAGCCCGGATGGAAGCAGCCGCGCCGCAACATGCCATTCAGCGGTCAGAACGTGCTCGCCGCTGACGGGGTCGCAGAGGGTGTTGCCACTGTCGCGCAGGGCGGAGAGGTGAACGGTTCGGTCGCCGAGACGGAGCGTGAGTGGGACGACGCTGTCGGGAGCATGCGTCAGACGCGGCAGGAGCAGACGACACGCGGCGGAAACGGCAGTCGCGGTCAGGAGCAGCGAGGAAAAGGTCACGGGGTAGAGCAGGCTGTTGCGGTGAATGACGATTTGCCCGCCGCGCAGCAGCTCCACGCCGTAGACCGCACCGCACAAAACGAGGGTCAGCGCCGCAAAGATCGCGCCGAGACGAAGGGTCGTTCGCCGCGCGCCGAACGCGAGCAGGAGCATGACCGCCGCACACAGCAGCTTCGTCGGAAGCAGCCGCAGCCAGCCGAACGCAGGGGCATAGACCGCGACGGCGTAGAGCGCGCCGAGCGCGGCGGCAAGCGCCGACCGCCGTTTTCGCGCCGCACAGCCGCCGAGCCGCGCCGTGCCGCGCAGAAGCAGATAGTTGACCGCAAAATTCAGGATAAAAACCAGATCGGCGTAAACGACCATGCGAGTCTCCCTTTTCCGAGTGAGTAGTAAAGAGTTTTGGTGTTGGCTTCGCTCTTCACTATTCAGTATTCACTTGCCGCGCAGCGGCCGGGGCATGCCCCGGCCCTACATTTGCGATTCACTTGCCGTGCGGCCGGATGTGGACAAAGTATACGGCGCGGGGGGACAAAAAACAGGTCGCAATCCTGATTTGGATTGTGACCTGTTTTTTGGAAAAGTCCGTATATTTCGCGGCGGTTTTATGGGGTTTTCTTATTTCCCGCCCGCTTATTTTGCAGAATTGTCCGTTCCCTCGTCGAACGATTCCTCGCGCTGCACGGCGCGGATATTCCGCTCCGCCTTGCTGCGCGGGAGCATGACCTCATGCCCGCAGCCGGTGCATTTCAGGCGAAAATCCGCTCCCGTGCGCAAGACGCGCCACGTTTTCGCGCCACAGGGGTGCACCTTTTTCATTGTCAAAATATCATTTAAGCGAATATCCATAT
>CAYRMX010000213.1:0-1623 GCA_964425295.1 uncultured Oscillospiraceae bacterium
GACCTGACCGACCCCGCCCCCGCGACGACGTTCGCCCATCTGGACGCAACGACCGTTCTCGACCGCGCCATTTCCTCGATGGGTATTTTCCCGGCGGTCGATCCCCTCGGCTCGACCTCCCGCATCCTGACGCCCGACGTCGTCGGCGTGGAGCATTATGAGGTCGCTCGCGAGACACAGCGAATTTTGCAGCGTTACAAGGAATTGCAGGACATCATCGCCATTATGGGCATGGACGAACTGTCCGAGGAGGACAAGCTGACCGTCTCCCGCGCGAGAAAGATCCAGCGTTTCCTGTCGCAGCCGTTCTTCGTTGCCGAGCAGTTTACCGGTTATGAGGGCAAGTATGTTCCCGTGCGCGAGACGGTGCGCGGCTTCAAGGAGATCCTCGAAGGCAAGCATGACGACCTGCCCGAATCGGCGTTCCTCTTTGTCGGAACGATCGACGAGGCGGTCGAAAAGGCGAAAAAGGGTGCTGCACAATGAACGGCTTCCGGTTGCAGATCGTCACGCCGGACGGCAGCCTGTATGACGGCGAGGCGGAGGCAATCCGCCTGCGCACGACGGAGGGCTATGTCAGCATTCGTCCGGGGCATGCGGACTACGTTGCCGCGCTGGACATCGGTGAGGTCACTGTTACCTGCGACGGCGAAGCGCGCAGCGCAGCCTGCGGCGGCGGCTTTTTGAGTGTCGAAAAGGGCGCGGTGCGGCTGGTCGCCACGACCTTTGAATATGCCGACCGAATCGACGTCGAGCGCGCGAAGCTGGCAGAACAGCGTGCGCGCGAGCGCATGGAAGCGGCGCAGGACGCCAAGGAGCTTGCGCTTGCGAAAGTCAAGCTCGCCCGCGCCTTAAACCGCCTACGAATCGCAAAGCAATAACCTCCGGCGGCAGATTTCTGCCGGAGAATGGCAGTATTCTGCCTATGGAGTTTAATTTTGTAAGCGTAAAAACAGGGCATCTGCGGTTGCAGATGCCCTGTTTTTCGCCTGTAGGGGTCGATACCCACATCGTCCCGGCGCGGGAAGTATCGTATTTCGTGCTGTGGGCATCGTCCCCTACAAGCGCAGCTCGATTGTGCGCTGCACCTATGCCCCTCTCCGGAGTGCCCTCGTCAGTGGGAGTTTTCCGGTGCGCAGCAGGGCCAATCGGGGAATTACCTTACTTACGGATTCCTCGTTACTTCGCCGCGGGGTACTCGGTACACAGCAGACGGTAGGGTTCTTCGTCCTCCTCAATGGCGGGGAAGCGACCGACGGGTGGGTTGAAGCGGTTGTCGTTGGCGTCGTCGTTGCACTGCGAGACCTCGCCCAGCAGGACGCCGCCCGAACCGGGTTCCACCTCAAAATCATGATAGAGATACTGCGGGATATAGATGCTCTCGCCGGGAGTCAGGCGAATCTGCGTGCCGGCAGGGACGGTATAGGTGCGCCCGTCGGTGTGGACGGTCACGTCGGTTTCACGGTTGATGGATTCGTCGGGGTTGGAATTGTAAACACGGATGAGCACGTTGCCGCCGCCGCGATTGATGATGTCCTCGGTTTTGTACCAGTGGAAGTGGTTGGGAGAATACTGTCCCTCCTTGAGCTAGAGCAGCTTATCGGCCTACTCCTTGGGCAACAG
>CAYRMX010000214.1:0-1591 GCA_964425295.1 uncultured Oscillospiraceae bacterium
AGGCGCCCAGCAACGCCATGATCTCCCGCTCCGTCTCGATATCCACGCGCAGTCGGAACGCGCCAAGCTTCTTCGTGATGTGTACGGAAAGCGCCATCACCGCACCGCCTTTCTGCCCCGCCGTTCCAGCAGGTTGACCGCCAGCAGCACAATCGCCGAGATCGCGACGTTTACCAGCACCCATTGCAGGGCGAGAGCGTCGTTGTCCGTGCGCCAGAGCTGATAGACCGTGGTGGAGATGGTGGCGGTTTTTCCTGGAGTATAGCCGGCGAGCATGCTCGTTGCGCCGTATTCGCCCAGCGCGCGGGCAAAGGTGAGCACCGTCCCCGCCAGAATGCCCTGACGGCAGTTCGGCATGCGGATGCGCCAGAAAATATAGGTGTTGGAACGTCCGAGCGTCTTGCCGGCGGACGCCAGCGTTTCATCGAACGCCTCGAATGCGCCGCGCGCCGTGCGGTACATCAGCGGGAAGCCGACGATGATCGTGGCGAAGACCGCCGACCACCACTGCATCGTCAGCTTCATCCCGAACAGTTCCAGAAACCACGCGCCGAGCACGCGCTTCGGTCCGAGCAGGCGCAAAAGCAGATAACCGATGACCGTCGGCGGCAAAACCAGTGGGAGCGTCAGGACGACGTCGAAGATGCCCTTGAGCAGCGGAGGCATTTTTGCAATATAATATGCCGCGAAAATTCCGAGAAAAAAGATGAAAACCGTCGAAATGGCGGCGATTCGCAGCGAATTGAGCAGCGGAAACCAATCCATAGCGTTCTCCCATGACCGACCCGAACGGGCAGGGGTTCTCCCCTGTCCGTCCGAGGTGAATTCCGTGTTTATGCCAGCGGCGTGAAGCCGACCTCAGCAAAGACCGCAGCGGCCTCCTCGCCCGTCAGGAAATCGAGGAATGCCTTTGCCTCGCTCTCGTGCGCGGTGGTGTTCAGCACGGCGGCGGGGTAGATGACCTGCCCGCACAGCTCGGCGTTCGCCGTGTCGACAACCGTCAGGCCAGCAGAATGCGCGTCGGTGGCGTAGATGATGCCGCAATCGACCGTCGCTTCGCTGACCTGCGTGGTGACTTCCTTGACGTTCGAGCCGTAGGTCACGCAGCCGACGGCTGCGAGATCTTCCTCATTCAGGTCATAATAGGCAAGGATTTTCTGCGTGTACTGCCCAACGGGGACGTCGCTGTTGCCCATTGCGAGCATGACGCTTCCGTCTGCCAGACTCGCAGCCAGATCGTCATACGATTGGATACCCTTTGGATTTCCGTCCGGGACAGCGAGGGCAACCTTGTTTTCCAGCAGGTCGATGCGCGTGCCTTGCATGACGAAGTCCAGCCCCTCGGTGTTGCCGCCGTCGGCGTCCTTGGCGGCGTCGAGCTGGTTCATCTGCTTGGGGGCGGCGGAGATGAAAATGTCGCATTCCGCGCCCTCCTGAATTTGCGTTTTCAGCGTGCCGGAGGATTCGAAATTGAAGACGATTTTGACGTTTTCGTGCGATTTTTCATAGCTTTCGCCGAGTTTTGTCAGCGTTTCGGTCATGGAAGCGGCGGCAAAAACCGTCAGTTCGACCGTTTTCTCCTCCTTGGCGC
>CAYRMX010000215.1:0-1590 GCA_964425295.1 uncultured Oscillospiraceae bacterium
GCCTTGCAGACCTCGCGGAGATTGAACGAGCAGATGTTGCTCGCCATGCCGACCGCGTTCCCGAACGTCCTCGTTTCGGCGAACATGGGCATTGCCGTCGGCATGGCGAGCAACATCTGCTCGTTCAATCTCCGCGAGGTCTGCAAGGCAACGGCGGCGTGGATCAAGAATCCCGACTGCGACATCATGGAGCAGCTTCCCGCCCCCGATTTTTCCACCGGCGGCGAAATTCTCTACAACGCGGCGGAAATGGCGGAGATCTACCGCACGGGCCGCGGAAGCGTCAAGCTGCGCGCCCGCTGGCGTTACGTCAAAGAGGGCAACCTCATTGAAATTTACGAAATTCCCTACACGACGACCACCGAAGCGATCATTGACAAGGTCTCCGAGCTGATCAAGGCGGGAAAAATCCGCGAGATCGCCGACATGCGCGACGAAACCGACCTTTCCGGCTTGAAGCTGACGATCGACCTCAAGCGCGGCGTCGACCCGGACAAGCTCATGCAGAAGCTTCTGCGCAACACGCCGCTGCTCGACTCTTTCGGCTGCAACTTCAACATTCTCATCGCCGGCATGCCGCGCGTGATGGGCGTGCGCGAGATCATCGAGGAATGGGTCGCATGGCGCACGGAATGCGTCCGTCGCCGTGTCTATTTCCAGAAGCAGAAGAAAGCCGACAAGCTGCATCTGCTCAAGGGCTTAAAGCGCATTCTGCTCGACATCGACAAAGCCATCCGCATCATCCGCGAGACGGAAGCGGAGGCAGAGGTCGTGCCGAACCTGATGATCGGCTTCGGCATCGACAAAATTCAGGCGGAATTCGTCGCGGAGATCAAGCTGCGCAACATCAACAAGGAATATATCCTCAAGCGCACGCAGGAGGTCGACTCCCTCGAGGCGGAGATCGCCGAGCTGGAGGACATCCTCAAAAGCGAGCACAAAATCCGCACGATCATTGTCCGTGAGCTGGACGCCATCGCCGAAAAATACGGCGCCGAGCGCAAGACCGGCATCGTTTATGACGCGCAGGAGACCGCCGAGGAGGAAGACGAGCCGCTGCCCGACTATCCCGTGACGGTGTTCATCTCGCAGGAGGGCTATTTCAAGAAGATCACGCCGCAATCCCTGCGCATGTCCGGCGAGCAGAAGCTGAAAGAGGGCGACCGCATGAAAACCGTCCTCGAAACGTCCAACGCCACCGAGTTCATGGTGTTTACCGACAAATGTCAGGTCTACAAATCCCGCTGCGCCGATTTTGACGACGGCAAGGCGTCCCTGCTGGGCGACTATCTGCCCGCGAAGTTGGGCTTCGACGAGGGCGAGAGCGTTTTGGAGGTCTGCTTCCCCGGCGACTATTCCGGCAACGTGCTCTTTGTCTACGAAAACGGAAAGGTCGCCAAGGTCGCCCTTTCCGCCTATCAGACCAAGTCCAACCGCCGCAAGCTGACCGGCGCTTACAGCGACAAATCCCCCCTGAAAGCCGTCTTCCTCTGCCGCGAGGAGGAGCAGCTCGCGCTCTATTCCACCGAGGGGCGGGCGCTGGTCTTCTCGACGGCGCAGCTCGCGCCCAAGACGACCCGCGCCACGCAG
>CAYRMX010000216.1:0-1581 GCA_964425295.1 uncultured Oscillospiraceae bacterium
TGTCGACCTTTTCGCCCTTGATGCCTTCGAGGTCGTAGCCGACGGACATGTTGAACACGAAGCCGTCGGGGTCGCCGTAGCCCCATTTTTTTGCCATGATCTTCAGGGCGCACCACGCCTTGATGTATTCGTTGAGTGCCTGACCGACCTCCAGTTCGGTCGACCATTCCTGGTTGTAGCCCTCGTCGTCTGCAAGAATGCAGGGACGCGGGACGCAGCGGGCAAGGTCTTCGCCGTCCATTTTCTGCACGGTCTTGACCTCAAAGAAGCGCGCGCCGGCGACGTAGGACGCGATGATGTTCTGCGCGAGCTGGCTGTTCGGGCCGGCAGCCGGACCGAACGGCGTTTCGATTTTTTCGCCGAAGATCGGCAGCGTTTTTGCCGGATCGGCTTTGTATTCGGTGTGAATGCCGAAGATCTCGCCGCATTTTTCGCGCTCGGCGATTACCCAGCGCATCAGATCATGAAACGGAATGGGATACATTCTTTCAGACATGGAAGTTCCTCCTATATTTGATAGTATTCGTCGTCCGCCCAGCGGGCGGGATTGGCAGCGACATGCCGCACAAAGCGAACCGCCTCCGCTTCGCTGCGCACCACATGGTCGTAATAAGAAGCTTGCCAAATCGATTGCCCGCATTGGTGTGTGACCAGCGACTTCAGCGCACGCACGACCGTAAACAGGGAAGCGTTCGTTTCGGCTGTAGGGCACCCCGTCCTACAGCTTCGTCGACGATAGTGCCTGCCTGCACTTTGACGTCAGCGTCTGCGCAGACCTTGCCCGGAATGCAGCGCCGATCTTTAGTGCAAATCGTTACAAAATAGCACCGGTTTTTCGAATAATCATAAGTTTTCAGCCGTGGGTGCTTCCTTTTCGGGAGACTCAGCACTCGCCGTTGGCGTCGTATTCGCAGTGGTTCAGGCTGCCCCAGAGCTTTTTGGATTCTTCAAGGATGTGGGCGTTGACAGCGTCTTCATCGATGCCGACCAGCTCGCGGTCTTTCATCAGAACCTTGCCGTTGGCGATCGTCGTCTGACACTGGCGACCGGTCATGCCGAAGATCATGTGGCCGTCGATGTTCGCGTCGGAGAACGGGGTGTACGGCTTGTAATCCATCACGATCACGTCCGCCGCCGCGCCCGCTTCAAGCACACCCAGCTTGTCGGGGAAATACTTCGCGCCGATGAGGGCGTTGTTCTTAAAGAGCATGTCCGTGACCTCGCACCAGCCGACGCCCGGATGGCATGCGTTCTGGCGCTGCGCGGGCAGGGCGACCTTAATGGACTCGAGCATGTCGTTCGTGTAAGCATCCGTGCCCATGCCGATCAGGACGCCTGCCTTATAAAGCGGCAGAACCGGACATGTGCCGACGGCGTTGCCCATGTTGGATTCGGGGTTGTTGACGACCATCGTGCCGGTGCTTTTGATGATCTCGATCTCGGCGGAGTTGACGTGGATGCAGTGACCGAGGATGGTCTTTTCGCCCAGAATGCCGTGATCCTGCAAGCGCTGCACCGGACGGCGACCGTAATTTTGCAGAGAATCGTAGACGTCGTTCATGCCCTCGGAGACGTGGATAT
>CAYRMX010000217.1:0-1548 GCA_964425295.1 uncultured Oscillospiraceae bacterium
GTGCAGAAGCTCCGGCGTTCGCCGCAAGCGAACGCCGAAAGCTGAAAAATGCAGCAAGGCGGGATATGCACAGCGCCGAAAGCGAAAAATACGCGGCTGCGTAGTCGGGCATATACGGGCGATGTGCTGCAATCCGAGCGGCGTGGCACGTCCGAAAACGGGGCTACGCGGATGCTCATTACTATTATATGCGCAATTCGCGGCAAATGCAAGCACTTTTTTCGCGCGTAACAACATCAAGGAGGGTATGCTGTCCGCGGCGCAGGGGTAGTTTATACACGCGGCGAGGGCAAGCCCTCGCTCTACGGGCGTTGGACGAGGGTGCATTTGCAGTGCGGGGGCAAGCCCCTGCACTACGGAACGGTTATCGTTTTGCGCTTTATGTTTATAATTGTAATCCGTCCGCGGAGCGGACGCCGCAACGATTCACCATTCACGATTCGCTCGTCGTATCAGGGGCGAAAGGAAAAACAATCAATACCCCTTGATCTGTGCGGAGAGGTGCTTGGAAAGCACTGCCAGTGAGGTCGCCATATTCTCGTTCTGGACGAGGATGCCCGCGCTGACATCCAGGTGAGTCGGGGCAAAGTTCCAGATCGCCTTGATGCCGTTGGCAATGAGCAGGTCACAGACCGTCTGCGCCTGCGCCGAGGGGACGGTAATAATGCCGATCAAGACCTTCTGCGCAGCACATAGCGACTCCAACTCCCGCAGTGGCAGAATCGGCTTGCCGCTTTCATACGTCCCGCTGAGGGACTCGTCGGCATCGAACGCGGCGACGATGTTCAGTCCGTATTCCGAGAAGCCGGTATAGCCCAGCAGGGCACGCCCGAGCTTGCCCGCACCAATCAGGACGGCGTCGTTGGTGTTGTCATAGCCCAAAAACTGTTCCAGATCTTCGATAAGCGACGTCAGACGATAGCCGACCTTCGGGCGACCGCCGTCGGAAACCAGCGCCAGATCCTTGCGCACCTGCACCTCGCCCATGTTCAGCGCGGCGGCGAGAGCGGTTGCGGAAATATGCTCCGGGGCATCCTCGTTGAGCGACTTCAGATACGTCAGGTAGACCGGCAGCCGTTTCAGCACGGACTTTGAAATGATCTCCTTCATGGTTGCAGCTCCCCTCTCGGCAATGCGGATAATACAGAACAGTCGTAATTTTATATTATTATAGCACAAAACAACGGGGCTTGCAAACAATTTTTATCACGGTCTTCGCCGCACAAAAGGCTCTTTATGACACTTGACGAAGCAAATCGCGGCGCAGACGCAGCATGATCCGCTTTTCCAGTCGTGAAATATACGACTGCGAGATGCCGAGCAGGTCGGCGACCTCTTTTTGCGTTTTTTCACGCCGACCGCCCAGCCCGAAGCGCAGACAGACGATTCGCCGGTCGCGCTCGGGCAGCCGCGAGAGGGCTTCGCGCAGGAGCTGGTGCTCCACGTCCTCCTCGATCGGGCGCATGACGGTGTCGCCGTCCGTGCCGAGAATGTCGGAAAGCAGCAGCTCGTTGCCGTCCCAGTCGGTGTTGATCGGCTCGTCGAGGG
>CAYRMX010000218.1:0-1546 GCA_964425295.1 uncultured Oscillospiraceae bacterium
GCCGTAGTTTTGCCCTTACATTCCGTACGAGTCCCTTCCGGCAAATTCAATATCGCGCCGACTTGGATAATGAAGCACCTTCCGCTGTCTCCCCTTTTTGGCACACCGGAGGATAGGACTCGAAGAATTTAATCGGCTTTCGATGCAACCGCATAAACCAAGCTTTTTCCGAACACTCAAAGCGACCTGCCGGTGGCAGGTCGCCGTAGTTTTGCCCTTACATTCCGTACGAGTCCCTTCCGGCAAATTCAATATCGGGGGGCAAGTATCGGTAATGCACCGTAGGGATGGGGCATGCCCTATCCGCGATTGCACATTCGCCGTGGCGAATGCCGCCGAAAATCAAAATCCGAACAATCCGCTCAGCGTTCCTCGGGCGGGATTTGTGCGTCGGTGCGGACTTTCCGCTGTTTTTTGACGCAAAGCCAAACGATGGACAGGACAATCGTCGCGAGGACGGCGAAGACAAGCAGATACGGAAGCGCGATGATCACAGCGGAAAATACCGTTTTCGTGCCTGTCCAGACACCGCGCAGGCTGTTCATGAAGCCGTCACCGATCTTCTGCCAGAAGCCCTTTTCCTGCGTATCGGTCAGGACGTTGACCTCATCAACGTAGAGCGTGATGGTCGCGTAATCCACCTGATTGTCATAGGTTCGAAGCTGCGACTCAATGCTTTCAAGCTGATAGCGCACGTCGGTCAGGCGGCTTTCGATTTCCAGAATGTCCTGCAACGACTCCGCCTCTTCCAGCAGGGCAAGCAGACGCTCCTGCTCGATTTTCAAGGCGTCACGATGGCTCTGCGTGTCGACGTAGCTCGTCGTAATGTCCTTGCGGTTTTCGGAGCGATAGACCACGTTCGAAAGCTCACCGAGCGTGTTGACCATCGCGTCGAGGCGGGCGGCGGGGACGCGGATGACCAGCGTGGCGAAGCGGCATGTGGATGACGCGCGCATGTCGGCGTCGATCGACTCCAGATACCCGCCGGCAGCGGCGATCTGCGTTTCCACGTCGCCGATGAGCGCGTCATACGTCTGTGTCTCGACCCGCAGATCGACCGTGCGGATGAGCTTTCTGTCGGTGGCAATGCCGGCGCTCATGTCATAAGCGCCCGAAACCGTCATGCCAATTTCCTTGTCGTAGATTTCCATTGACTTTTCGTTGACAACGCCGTTGAATGCGTCGCTCGCACCGCAGCCGGAAAGCAGGCCCAGCAGCAGCGCCGCGCTCAGGAATACAAGAACGATCTTTTTCATTTTCGTGTCCTCCCCTGTCAGAATGTACCTTTTTGACGCAGGCGGCGGAAAAAAGTTCCGAAGAAAATAAGATTTGCAGGAAAAATCGCCCTGTTATGGCGCAAAAAGCACGCAAATTATCGTTCTCCCGACGTCGGAAATTTCGGCATGCGCACAATTTTCAAAATTTTTTCAAAAAGCGGAAATTTCTACTTGACTTTTTCGAAATTCCGCATATAATTAGATATGCGTTTTGACGCAGGTATAGCGGGTTTGTGTAATGGTAGCACACCGGACTCTGACTCCGTTTG
>CAYRMX010000219.1:0-1516 GCA_964425295.1 uncultured Oscillospiraceae bacterium
AGACAAGCTGGATGTTAACAGCTTTGCAACGTCGATTGCTGAATTGTCCGAATGGAAGGTGAAAGAACAAGAGGAAATTACGAATCAGGTGATTGCAGAGCGGGATAAAAAATTGCAGAACTCGATCAGCAGACAGAGAGCATTATTAGAGGCGCAGTAGATAGCAACAAAGACAATCTTGGCTTTGTCGGTTTGGTTTTGCGTATGATCCTCTGGTGGCCAGTCATTGTAGCACTATTATTTGCGGGTATAGGTTCTGCCCTTTCTTGGGCAATCGGCAATTGGAGTGTTGTATGGATCGCATTGTTACCGATTGCTGCTAAAGGTTTAGAAATGCTATTTGCATCTAAAATCGCAGAAAAAATAATGCTGAAGTGGTATATGCCAAAAGCCGAAGCCACTTTTGATAAGCGTATAGAGAGGAATTTGCGACAAGCGGAACAACCACACAAAGAAGCTATCATACGACAAGTAAAAGAAGATACATCTTTGTGGGCGAAGTGTCGCTCGATCTTGAATTCCAAATAATACTTTTGGTGCAAACACCCCACTTTTACGCTCCGTTTGGTGCTAACATCGCAAATCTGTTACCGTTGTTGATACAATTTCAACAACGGTAATTTTTTGTTTCTACGAGATTATGTGGAAGTTTTCTTGTAAAATGGGACATATTCCGGACTTTAACGCAGTGACAAAATACATCTGACCATCAATGGATGGTCAGATGTGTCCTGCTGTAAAAAATGAATAAATTAGCAGAAGAATATTTGTGTTATATAATGACTGTAAGACTACCGGTCAGCAAAACAATAGGAAGGCGAATACAAGGAGTCAAAAGGTGATTCAAGGTACGTCAAAGCTGGCGGAAGGAATAATCTGGGTAAGCTGCGTTTTGGACGCCATCGTTGGACCGAATCTCTCCACGATGCGCCATGTGCCAGGACAATATGCAGCGCGCTATGAGATCTATCGGCAGCTTTATCCGGCCCTGCGTCCCATATTCCACAGTCTGTTTGCGCAGAAATGACCTGACGTTTACACCTCCCAGTTGATGGGGGGCTGGTTTTGGGCGAGGAGGAAGGCATTGCACTGGGAAAAGGGTCTGCTGCCGAAGAAGCCGCGGTAGGAGGACAGGGGGCTTGGGTGCGGCGCGCGCAGGAGGAGACGCGGGGCATCGGTTTGAATCAGCGCCGCCTTCTTCTGCGCCTGCGCGCCCCAGAGAAAGAACACGATCGGCTGGGGCAGGGCGTTGGTGGCAGCGATGACGGCATCGGTAAAGTGCTGCCAGCCCCAGTGCGCGTGGCTGTTGGCCTTTCCGCGCTCCACGGTGAGCACGGTGTTCAAAAGCAGCACACCGTGCTGTGCCCAGGACGTCAGATCGCCGTGCTGTGGCGGCTTGAGGCCAAGATCTGCCTCCAGTTCCCGGTAAATATTGCGCAGGGAGGGCGGCAGCGGGACACCCCGGGCCACGGCGAAGGAGAGTCCCATGGCCTGCTCCGGCTCGTGGTAAGGGTCC
>CAYRMX010000220.1:0-1481 GCA_964425295.1 uncultured Oscillospiraceae bacterium
GGTATGATACGATGTTTATGCTGTAAGAACATTTGCCCTTAAATTACGGACAGGAGGCGGAAAACGATGCAGCAGCTTCCGAAATATTATATTGTTGAGGCGCAGGCGCTCCCCGAAGTTTTTTTGAAAGTCGCGGAGGCAAAGTGGCTGCTTGAAACGGGCGGCGCGGCGACCGTCGGCGAAGCGACTCGCGCGACCGGCATCAGCCGCAGCGCATTTTATAAGTACCGCGACGCGATTTCTCCGTTTCGCAATCTGCTTTCGGGGCGCATTTTGACGTTCCAGCTCATTTTGCGCGACGTGACGGGTCTGTTATCCGCGATACTATCCATTTTTGCCCGCTTTGGCGCAAATATACTGACGATCAACCAAACACTTCCTACCGGTGGCGTCGCCTCCGTGACGATCTCGGCGGACACGACCGAGGTCGAGGCGGGCGCGGAAGCCCTTTTGCGCCAGCTTGCGCAGATGGACGGCGTCATCAAGGCGGAAATTCTCGCCGGCTGATATCACGATATTCTCTCCCACGGGCGCACATTCAAGCTGCGGCGCAAAACATTTTCCAAAATCCGGCGAAATAGCAGTTGCATTTCCCGCATATCGACGCTATACTTGTATGGTCGATATGAGAGGGAGGTGTTACCCGTGGTCTTTGAAACGATTCGTGCGCTTCTGGCGCAGCAGCTTGCCTATGACGAGGAGCGCATTACGCTGTCCACTGTGATTTTGGAGGACTTAGAGGCGGAACCGTCCGACTTGGCAGAGCTGATGCTGACGTTGGAGCAGGAATTCTCGATCGAATGGTCGGACGAGGACTTGAAAGACATCGAAACGGTCGGCGACCTGACCGCTTTTGTTGAGAATCAGATATAAAGGAATCCATATAAAAAGTGCCCCGGCATTCCCCGGGGCGCTGAGCGTGTGAAGTAAGTACCAAAGCTTATCTCTTCCTTCGGGAGCGCTGTCAGTGAGGCTGACTGCGAGGGAAAACAGAAATACGCCCTCTCCGTCACCGTCTGCGGCGGCGACACATCTCCCAAAGGGAGATGCAAGAACATACCGATTCGAAAAAGGCATCTATTTGACGGCTAAAATGACGCGCATGATAACTTCATGCGCGTCACTTTTTTATCCGTTTGTGTTACGGCGTCACGGAGACGACGGTGTAATCCTGCGCCTCGACCGCCTGTTTGAGGACTGCGGAGTCCAGCGGTTCGGACAGGGTGACGACCGCCGTGCCGTCCTTATGGCTGACTTCGGCGGAAGCAACCTGCGGCAGGGCTTCGAGCGTCTTTTTCACGCGTGCCTCGCAGTGACCGCACATCATTCCCTCAATTTTCATGGTTTTCGTCATGGTTTTCTGCTCCTTTTCATGATTTTTGCGCGCACCGTGTACGCGGAAGAAATTCAGCCGCAGGGCATTGGTCACCACGCAGAAGCTCGACAGGCTCATTGCCGCCGCACCGAACATCGGGTTGAGC
>CAYRMX010000221.1:0-1449 GCA_964425295.1 uncultured Oscillospiraceae bacterium
CCCCTGCCCACCACGCAGGAGCCGGAGGTGGAAGCGCCGCCGCAGGTTTCCAACCGAAATGAGCTGCGCGGCGCCGTGCTCGGCCTTGTCCGCGACTGGACAGAGCAGGGGACCATCTATGTCAGAGCCTACGACGGGGACATTTCCACTGATCTGGCCGAGACGATGGACTATATCACCCGCGAGGACCCCATCGGTGCCTACGCTGTGGACTATGCCGACGCGGAGCTGGACGGTACGGCGCAGGAGGGAGAAATCCGGGTGCGCATGGTTTTTCGCCGCAGTGCGGCGGAAATTGACGCCATTGTTACCGTCAGCGGCAACAACAGCGCCCATTCCCGCATCCAGTCGGCGCTTGCCAGCTACACGCCGGCGCTGACGCTGCGCATCAAGGCCTATCAGGAGGAGGATTTCAGCGCCTATATCCGGCGCTACTGCCTGGAAAATCCGGATCAGGTGGTCTGCGTGCCGGAGATTTCCGCCAACCTCTACCCGGAAACGGGCGAAACCCGGATTCTGGAGCTCCATTTCCTCTATCCCGGCACCCGCGAGGAAATGCGTGAGCTGCAGGATTCTCTGAACACCATCCTGTCCTCGGCGGCCTCCTATATCCGCTCCGGGCAGGATGAACGCGAAATGGCCGGGCTTTTGAGCCGCTTCCTGTGCACCCGCTTTGACTACACCACTACGCAGGACGAGCCGACGATGCCGGCCTATCAGCTCCTGTGCGACGGCGTGGCGCACAGCCTTTCTCTGGCGTCGGTGTTTCGCTATGAGTGCACCAGCGCGGGGCTGAGCTGCTATCTTGTCAGCGGCAGCCGCAATGGCGTGGATTACTACTGGAATATGCTGCGCATTGGCGAGGCATACTATTTTGTCGATCTCATGCGCGCCGTGGAGCGCGGCGAGAGCCAGCTTCTGCTCTATACCGGTGACACCATGGAGGAGGACGGCTACGTTTGGAGTCGCGGAGATTATCCGGCCGTGGTCTATGCCGCGCAGGCGGATCCGGCGGAAGAGTCCTCTGGGCCGACGGAGACTGTGCCGCCAACGGAGAGCGCGCCGCCCTCCGAATCCACCGAGCCATCTTCAACCGAAGAATCCATCGAGCCCTCTGCGGAGGGAGAAACATAAAAGCAGACGCTCCTGCGGGTATTTCGCAGGAGCGTCTGTTTTTCAGCTTTTTGCGTGGGGCCGTTTCCGGCCCCGCGCAATTTCATTTGCGGATCAATAGAGATAGCTGTAATTCTCCTTAACTGTGCGGATGAAGAGGGCGATTTCCTCGGGCAGATCGTTTTGGCCGTCAAGCTCACATACGTGCTCTTCAAAGAGACGGACGCGAACCTTGCCGTCTGCCAGGAAGCAGAAGCCGGCGTTCCTGGAGTCATCCATGTCGCGCTCGGTCTGGAAGAGCGTGAACTTGTCGTGACAGGGCTCGGAGGCGTAGGG
>CAYRMX010000222.1:0-1441 GCA_964425295.1 uncultured Oscillospiraceae bacterium
TGCGCGACCGCAAGCATCTGGCGCAGGACGGCATGATCGTCGTGTGCGTCAACCTGTCGAGCGAAGACGGCTCGGTGCTTTCAGGGCCCGACATCATCACGCGCGGCTTCGTCTACATGAAAGAAAACGAAGACCTCATGGAAGCGATGAAAATGATCGCAACGCACTCCTTGGAGGTCTGCCACAACCGCAACATCTCCGACTGGGCAACGATCAAGTCAACGATCAAGAACGATCTGAGCCAGTTCCTCTTCAGGAACACCAAGCGCAATCCGATGATCCTGCCGGTCATCATGGAAATCTGAAAAAATCCCACTGCCGAGATCGGCGGTGGGATTTTTTATTTTTCGCAAATCTCGTAAAATTGCACATTCCACGGCAATTACGCCACCTTTCATCGCATTGGGTGAAAGGGGCGTTTTTTTACGCCGTTTTTCGAAAAATCAATTTTTTATGAGGTGATTTGATGAATCCCAATCTGCCATCGGAAAAGCGCCGATTCGTCGCAGCGTATCTGCGCTGCTTTGACGCCGAGGCTGCCGCCGCGTCCGTCGGGCGCAGCGACGGCGTTCGGCTGCTTTCAACGCCCGCCGTTCAGCGGGAGCTGAATTTGCAGCGGGCGCAGTGCGACGTGTGCCGAAAGGACGTGCTGCGGCGGCTGGCACAGCTTGCCTTCGGGCGGGCAAATGACTGTGTGAAGCTGGTGCTTCTCGACACGCCCGATCTGGAAGTGCTCGACCTAAGTCTCCTGTCTGAGGTCAAACGAAACGACAAGGGCACGGTCGAGATCAAGCTCATCGACCGCGTGCGGGCGCTCGAACAGCTCCTCTCCGCCGGGACGGAGAGCGGCGACTGCGCCGAGGCGTTCTTTGCCGCCGCGGAGGATGTGGATGAGGATTGACCTTTTCCAAAAAGCAGCGGATCGTCCTCAACTGGTGGCGCAGGGAAAGCCGCTACCACGACCGCGAAGCCATCATCTGCGACGGCGCAGTCCGTTCGGGCAAGACTCTTTGTATGGGGCTGAGCTTTTTCCTCTGGGCGTGCTCGCAGTTTCGCGGCGCGCGGTTCGGCATCTGCGGGAAGACCATTTCCTCCCTGCGGCGCAACGTGCTTTCCGAGCTGCTGCCTAAGCTGCGGGCGCTCGGTTTCACCGTGACGGAAAGGCGGACGGAAAACCTCGTGCGCGTGAGCTATCGCGGAAAAAGCAACGATTTTTACATCTTCGGCGGGCGGGACGAAAGTTCTTCCTCGCTCATTCAGGGCATCACCTTTGCCGGCGTTCTGCTCGACGAGGTAGCGCTCATGCCGCGCAGCTTTGTTGAACAGGCGTGCGCCCGCTGCTCTGTGAGCGGAAGCCGTCTCTGGTTCAACTGCAACCCGGAAGGGCCGCACCACTGGTTCTATAACGAGTGGGTCAAGGGTGCACAGGCGCGCAACTGCC
>CAYRMX010000223.1:0-1421 GCA_964425295.1 uncultured Oscillospiraceae bacterium
CTATGCAAATTGCGTAGAAGTGATTTTAACTTCTGTCCAACTTGGACAGAAGTAGGATTTCTTACTTCCGCTCAACTTGGTCGGAAGTCCGTTTTTATTCCCGACAAGTTGTCGGGAAGTTGGTTTTGAAAAGGAGCTGTCTCAAATGCAAATTTTAGAGCATTTGAGGCAGCTTTTTTTCTATGTCTTGAAGAAAAATGCAAAGGATAAAGAAAAAAGCCTCAAAATGAGGCAAAAATGGGTATGACGAAAAGAGGATCGGCAAAATCCTCGTTTTGGGGAGTTATACAATTCCGCTGAGAATTGGTTTAAGAGGCGTTCAAAGCGAACAGATCCAAGCCGATTCTTCCTTTTTTCGCTCGGTTGCAGAGCTTTTCAATATTTAAAGCAAAAGCAAGAAGGAAAAATTGCGTTTCTACGTTCTTCTTTCCTCTCGTCAGAAAACGCCTGAAGCCATAGTCCTCTTTGAGAACACCGAACACGCCTTCCACCTGAATAGATCTGTTCATTCTAAGAAGCGTTCCTTCTTCGCTCGTCAATGCCTCGAGTGCTTTGGGTCTATGTTCTGAAATTACGTCATTAACCTGAATCGTTCTGTACCCATTTTTAGACTTGTGGCATTTGTCTTTATGGGGACATCTTCCGCATTTGTCGTTGCTGTAATATCTCGTTGTTATGGAATAGCCGTTTTCCGTAGTTCTTGTGCGCTCTCGTCTAAACTTTAATTTCTTGCCGTTCGCACAAGTATATTCATCCTTCTTCGCGTTGTACGGCATATTATCTACAATGTACGGATTAGCCTTGTAGCTTCTTTTCTTGCTTATCTCGTAATTCTGTGGCTTAATAAAGCAGTTATGTCCGTTCTCTTCGAGATACAGATAATTCTCACTGCTCTCATAGCCTGTATCGGCTATTATGTTCTCAAATTTTTTCTTATTCTGTTAAGAAAAGGTATTAGTGTACCTACGTCATTTCTGTTAGAGAAGGAGCCGACACCCACTATGTACTCACTCTCTACGCCTATCTGGATATTGTATCCCGGCTTAAGCTGTCCGTTACGCATATGATCCTCCTTCATATGCATAAAGGTCGCATCGGTATCCGTCTTTGAAAAGCTGTTTCTGTTGCCGAATTTACCGAGATGTGAGTAGTATTCTGCCTTTTTATCTATGTATCCCTTGAGAGTTTCAATATCTCTTTGAAGCTGTGTCTTGTGTTTTCCTTTTCCAACAGCAAATACAAGGTTGAGCCACTGCGCCTGTCTGCAAAGCTGCTCGTAACAATCCTCAAGTGATATATTTTCACTAAAGCCATATCTTTCACAAAGCACGGATAGAAGAACGGATATTTTCTTTTCAAGCTTTGCAACAATTACTTCAAACATTGTTATTGGATTCACTTTTCTCCAACTGCGAAGATAT
>CAYRMX010000224.1:0-1407 GCA_964425295.1 uncultured Oscillospiraceae bacterium
CCCTTTGACCTTTCCGGCGGTCAAAAGCGGCGCGTCGCCATCGCGGGCGTCATCGCGATGGAGCCGGAGATCGTCATTTTCGACGAGCCGACCGCAGGGCTTGACCCGGCGGGCTGCGCATCCCTGCTCGAAAACATCCGCACATACCAAAAAGCGACCGGCGCGACGATTTTGATGGTCAGCCACTCGATGGATGACGTCGCGGCGCTGGCAGACCGTCTGCTCGTACTCAACTGCGGCACTGTCGCCCTCTCCGGCACTCCGGCGGAGGTCTTTTCGCACGCCGAGCGGCTGCGGGAGATCGGGCTGAGCGTGCCGCAGGTGACCTCGCTCTTTCTGCGGCTGCGAGAGCTTGGGCTTCCCGTTGACCCCGCGACTTACACGATGGACGACGCTCTGCGGCAGCTCCGTCTTCTGAAAGGGGGACACGGCACATGCTGAAAGACATCACCCTCGGGCAGTATTTCCCGGGAAATACCGTCGTCCACCGTCTCGACCCGCGCACAAAGCTCCTTTTGACGCTCGTTTACATCGTCGCGCTGTTTTTGTGCAAGTGGTTCATCTCGTATGCCCTGATGGCGGCATTTCTCGTTGCCGCCATCGCCCTGTCGCGCATTCGCCCGAAAGCACTGCTCAAGGGCTTAAAACCCCTGCTCATCATCATCGTCTTCACCGCCGTCATCAACCTCTTTTTCACCGACGGCACGGTGCTGGTGCAGTTCTGGGTCTTCCGCATCACCGAGGAGGGGCTGGTCAACGCCTTTTTCCTCGTGCTGCGCATTTTCCTGCTCGTCACGGGCACGTTCCTTTTGACTTACACCACCTCCCCCATCGCCCTGACCGACGGGCTGGAATCGCTGCTCTCCCCGCTGAAGAAGCTGCGCTTCCCCGTTCATGAGCTGGCGATGATGATGAGCATTGCCCTGCGCTTTATCCCCACGCTCATCGAGGAGACGGACAAGATCATCTCCGCGCAAAAAGCGCGCGGCGCGGATTTTGAAACCGGCAACCTGCTGCGCCGCGCCAAGGCGCTCGTGCCCATTCTCGTGCCGCTGTTCGTCAGCGCGTTTCGCCGCGCGGACGAGCTTGCCACCGCGATGGAATGCCGCTGCTACCACGGCGGCGAGGGTCGCACCAAGCTCAAGCAGCTTCGCTTCCGCACGCGCGACGTGCTGGCGCTGCTGTTCGGCGCGGCGGTGCTCGCAGGCGTGATCATCCTGCGCATTTTCGGACTGTAACGGAGGCGGACTGTGCGAAACATTGCCCTTTTTCTGAAATACGACGGCACTGCCTACCACGGCTGGCAGGTGCAGAAAAATGCCCGAACGGTCGCGCAGACGCTTGAGGAAGCGGCGGCGCGCGTGGTCGGGCATCCGGTGCATATGACGGGCTGCGGCCGTACCGACG
>CAYRMX010000225.1:0-1397 GCA_964425295.1 uncultured Oscillospiraceae bacterium
TGGTCAACACCGCCGAAGCCGATGTCGTATGCCCAGCCGTCGCCGCCGAAGATCCAGACGGACTTCTTGGACAGGTATTCCTTGTTTTCAAGGATTTCAAGGGCGAGCGTGCAGGCTTCGCAGTCGCAGTACTTCTCGCCGGCTTCCTTGCGTGCCTTCTGATGGGCGGTCACTTCCGCGAGCTTGTCGCCGAAGACGTCCTTGGCATGATCGGAAGCGAGGAACTCAAGCAGCTCGTCGATCGTCTCGACGCCGGCTTCCAGCGCGGCGATATAAGACTTGCTGGCTTCCTTGTTGGCAGCGCCGTCGTTCATGGTGTCGAGCCAGTTCTGAGCGGCTTCCTTGAGCGGAGCGTAAGCCCAGTCGAGTGCAACGAGCTTGCGGGTCTTGTCGGCGAGGTTCTCGCGGATGACCTTCTGCGCGGTGTACATGCCGAGGCCGTGCTCTGCGTTGTCTTCGAACAGGGAGTTGGACCATGCAGGACCGTGACCGTCCTTGTTCGTGCAGTAGGGGGACGTTGCGCCCGGGCCGCCCCAGATGGACGAACAACCGGTGGCGTTGGAGATATACATACGGTCGCCGAAGAGCTGGGTCACGAGACGAGCATAAGAAGTCTCGGCGCAGCCTGCGCAGGAGCCGGAGAACTCAAGCATGGGCTGCTTGAACTGGCTGCCCTTGACGGTGAGGTCTTCCATTTCCGCCTTGGGAGCGACCTTGGAGACCATGTAGTTGAAGACGTCCTGCTGCTCGAGCTGGCTTTCCTGCGGGACCATCGAGATCGCCTTGGTCGGGCAGACGCCGACGCAGACGCCGCAGCCCATGCAATCGAGCGGGGAGACAGCCATCGTGTACTGATAGACGCCCTTGCCCTTGCCGGCCTTGACGGGACGAACCTTTGCACCGGCAGGAGCGGCAGCGGCCTCTTCCTCGGTCAGAGCGAACGGACGGATGGTGGCATGCGGGCAGACGAATGCGCAGTTGTTGCACTGGATGCACTTGTCGGCGTCCCATTCGGGAACGGTGACGGCAACGCCGCGCTTCTCATAAGCGGAAGCGCCCAGCTCGAACTGACCGTCCACATGGTCGACAAACGCGGAGACGGGCAGGGAATCGCCGTCCATCTTGTCGACGGGCAGGAGAATGTTCTTGACCATCTTGACCAGCTCCGGCTTGCCCTCGAGAACAGTCTCGTCGGCAGCGTCAACGGCGTCAGCCCACGAAGCGGGAACGTCGATCTTGACATAAGCGGTCGCGCCTGCGTCGATGGCGTTCCAGTTCTTTTCGACGACATCCATGCCCTTCTTGGCATAGGAATGCTCGGCGGCGTCCTTCATGTACTTGACGGCGTCAGCTTCCGGCATGACCTTCGCCAGAGAGAAGAATGCGGACTGGAGAAT
>CAYRMX010000226.1:0-1383 GCA_964425295.1 uncultured Oscillospiraceae bacterium
CTCCTGCGCCGCAGTGGGAAACGGGTGCGCACGCTCTATATCGGCGGCGGCACGCCGACCACCCTCAGCGCCGAGCAGCTTCGGCGGCTGATGGAGACGATTCGGACACATTTTGACTTGACAGACCTGATAGAATATACGGTGGAGGGTGGACGACCGGACACGCTTGATCTTGAAAAGCTGCAAACCGTCCGCGCCCTCGGCTGCGACCGCATGAGCATCAATCCGCAGACGATGAACGACGCCGTCCTCGCCGCCATCGGCAGACGGCATTCGAGCGGGCAGACACTTTCGGCGTTTGCCGCCGCGCGCGATGCCGGGTTTGACGGCATCAACATGGATCTGATCGCGGGTCTGCCCGGCGATACGGTGGATTCCTTTCATGATTCCGTGCGGCAGCTCATCGACCTGAATCCGAGCAACATTACCGTCCACACCCTTGCGCTCAAAAAGGGCGCGGATCTGTTTTTCCAACGCGACCGCCTGCCCACGGCGCAGGAGGTGCGCTCCATGCTCGCCGGGGCGGAAACGGCGCTGCGCGCAGCGGGCTACCGTCCCTATTATCTCTACCGCCAGAAATACATGTCCGGCAGCTTTGAAAATGTCGGCTGGTGTCGGGGCGAGTATGCCGGGCTGTATAATATCTATATGATGGAGGAAGTGCATTCCATCGTCTCCCTCGGTGGCGGCGCAATGACCAAGATCAACCGTCCGGACGGCACGTTGGAGCGCTTCCACAACCCGAAATTCCCGCAGCAGTACATCGACCGTATCGACGACATCCTCGAGCAGAAAACTGCCGCCGTTGCCCGTCTGACCGACGTATAACGGGATGCTGCCCCGCAGGAAACAGTAGGATCGGGGCGGCTGCATATTTACTTGGCATTCTGCGCTGGGACACTGCCTGCGCGGATGAGGCATGCCTCATCCCTACAAATGCGAAACGAAATGTCTGCCGTGGATTGAGGAGCAGCGACCCCGACAGAGAATTGCACGATAATGCCCGCAAGGGGACGCCCCCAACGAAAGGAACGATTTATGGATACATTATTTTCGAACGTCACCGTCGTGACGATGGACGAAGAGCTTCGTGTGCTGTTTTCCGCCTTTGTCGGCGTGACGGACGGCAAGATCAGCTACCTCTCCCGCAAAGCGCCGGAGGAGCAGCCGACGACCATCATCAACGGCGAGGGCATGGTGCTCATGCCCGGCTTAATCAACTGCCACACGCATCTTGCCATGTCGCCCATGCGCGGCTGCGCGGATGACGTGCCGCTCGACGTCTGGCTCAACGACCATATTTTCCCGCGCGAGGAACGGCTCGACGGTCGCTGCGTCAAGGCGGCGACGCTGCTCTCCATTGCCGAGGCGCTGCGCTTCGGC
>CAYRMX010000227.1:0-1378 GCA_964425295.1 uncultured Oscillospiraceae bacterium
CCACGGTTGCCCGCGAGGCTTCAACGCAGAGCTGCGCCCGCGCGGGCGAGACATGGTAGCGCTGCGTCAGAAGGCGCTGCGCGTCGCGCTCGCTGCCCCCGGCCAGAAGCAGACGCGTGGTGAGCTTGGTCGGACGCACGCCGGAAAGGCTGCCCCACTCCGGCGCAGAGCGAAGCTGCATGGCCGCCGCATAATAGGCCTCCTGCAGCAGACGGCGGCGGGCGGGGATGTCGTCGCTTTTGCGCATACGGCGCGTGGCGCGGGCGGTTTTGCCGCGAAGCGTGATGCGCGCCGTGGCCGTGAGGTAGACCTTCCCTTCAAAAAGGGAGGAAACGGCGCCGTCGCCGGTAAAGGCGGTCTCCACCGGCTCCATGGGCTCGTCCGGGAAAAGCGCAAGCTGTAGCTGCTCAACCGCATAGCGGTCCGCATGGCCGATGAGTTGTAGCTTCATGGTAGTCTCCTGTGGTAAAAAGATCGTTTGTATAAAAAGTCGCGAAACGGTGCAGGCCAAAGCCTCCCTTGTGCAAAGGTTTCGTGGGTGTTGCCGCGCAGCGGCTTACAGCCACTTAATAGAGGAGAGGTGGCGCGGCGCAAGCCGCGACGAAAGGATTGACGGCAGGGGCTTGGAATTTTCAACCAGCCCTTACGCAAATTTGGTAGCGTACAATCCCTCAGTCACGCTGACGCGTGACTGTTCCCTTTACACAAGGGAACCCTGGGCGCTCCCGCGCCAGTGCATAAACGTACTCCCCGCGCCGGTTCTTCACCCTTCGGCGCGGAGGGTGGTGCGGGGGCCGTGGCCGGGGCAGACGGTGGCGTCCTGCGCCATGGCTGCCAGACGCGCAAGGCTGCTGCGCATCTTTTTTTCGTTGCCGCCGGGGAAGTCCGTGCGGCCATAGCCGCCGGCAAAGAGCGTGTCGCCGGTAAAGAGCGCGTCGCCGCAGCGCAGGCAGACGGAGCCCTCCGTGTGCCCAGGCGTTTCCAGAACGGCGAAGCACAGCGCGCCGACGCACACCGTGTCGCCCTCGGCATAAAAATCCGTGGCGGCAAGTCCGCCGCGCAGCCACTGCGGAAGCGCCAGATCGCGCTCGTTGACGTAAACCGGGCAGTGCAGCGCCTCCATCAGCGCCTTTACGCCGCCCACGTGGTCAAAATGGCCGTGGGTGAGCAGCACCGCGCGGATTTGCAACCCCTCGCGCGCCGCAAGCGCAAGCACCGGAGCGGCCTCGGCGGGGTCAATGACGGCGCTGGCACCGTCTGCGTCCGAAACAAGGTAGCAATTGGTCTGGAGCTCTCCCAGCGTCAGTTGACGGATCTCCATGGCTCCCTCCCCTTACATCAGCTCGTCCGTATCCAGCAGGATGGTAACCGGGCCGTC
>CAYRMX010000228.1:0-1328 GCA_964425295.1 uncultured Oscillospiraceae bacterium
CCGGCAATGATGGTCTGCCCGGTTTCCTGATCGGTATAGGTCTTAAAGGTGGGGTCTTCCTCAGCCAGCTTCATCAGGGCAATGCCCATCTTTTCCTGACCGGCCTTGGTTTTCGGCTCAATGGCGACACGGATGACCGGCTCGGGGAATTCCATCGATTCGAGAATGATCGGGTGCTTTTCGTCGCAGAAGGTATCACCGGTGGTGGTGTTCTTCACGCCGACGGCGGCGGCGATATCGCCGGAGTAGACGGTGTCCAGATCTTCTCTGTGGTTTGCGTGCATCTGCATGATTCTGCCCAGACGCTCGCGCGTGCCCTTGGTCGAGTTGAGCACGGTCGTGCCCTTTGCGACGGTACCGGAATACACGCGGAAGAAGCAGAGCTTGCCGACGAACGGGTCGGTCGCGATCTTGAACGCCAGAGCGGAGAACGGAGCGTTGTCATCCGCGGGGCGGAAATCTTCTTCGTCCGTCTGGGGGTTCGTGCCGTGGATGCCCTTTTTATCGAGCGGGGACGGCATGAAATCGACGATGGCGTCAAGCAGTTCCTGCACGCCTTTGTTTTTGTATGATGTGCCACAGGTAACGGGTATCATATGCACGCCGATGGTCGCCTTACGGATCGCCGCGCGGATCTTTGCCTCGGGAATTTCTTCTCCGGACAGATACAGCTCCATGATTTCGTCGTCCTGATCGGAAACGGCTTCAAGCAGCTTCTCGCGGTATTCGTCGGCTAAATCGCGCAGATCTTCGGGGATCTCTTCCTCGCGGACGTCCTTGCCGAGCTCATCATAGAAGACGTTTGCCTTCATCTTGATGAGGTCGATCACGCCGCGGAAATCCGCCTCTGCACCGATCGGCAGTTGAATGGGAACAGCGTTACACTTGAGCCGATCATGCATCATGTTGAGAACATTGAAGAAATCGGCGCCCATGATATCCATTTTGTTGACATAGACCATGCGCGGGACATGGTACTTGTCGCCCTGTCTCCAGACCGTCTCGGTCTGCGGCTCAACGCCGCCCTTGGCGCAAAGCACGGTGACCGCGCCGTCAAGCACGCGCAGACTGCGTTCGACCTCTACGGTGAAGTCGACGTGACCCGGAGTGTCGATGATGTTAATGCGGCAATCGCGCCAGAAACAGGTCGTTGCAGCAGATGTGATGGTAATGCCGCGCTCCTGCTCCTGCTCCATCCAGTCCATCGTCGCAGTGCCCTCATGCGTTTCGCCCAGCTTATAGGTGCGACCCGTATAGAACAGAATACGCTCGGTCGTGGTGGTTTTGCCGGCGTCGATGTGCGCCATAATACCGATGTTTCTCGTATT
>CAYRMX010000229.1:0-1303 GCA_964425295.1 uncultured Oscillospiraceae bacterium
GCACGAGCCGCAGCGGCAGCCCAGTGCATCCGCCACGACGAACAGCGCCGCAGACTCCATCTCGCTGGCGAGCACGCCCAGACGCTTCCACGCCTCCCATTTTTGCAGCAATTCATAGGAAACGGGCATTTTCGCGGGACTGTGCTGACCGTAAAACGCGTCCTTGCACTGCACGACGCCGGTGTGCGTGGTCTTGCCCATCGCGAGCGCCGCCTGACGCAGGGCGATGGTAATGTCGAGATCGGCGACCGCCGGGTACTCGATCGGTGCATATTCCATCGACATGTGCTCAAAGCGGATGGCGCCGGTGGCGACGACGATGTCGCCGGACTGCACCTTCAGATCGATGCCGCCGCAGGTGCCGACGCGGATGAAGGTATCTGCGCCGATGTTGTGCAGTTCCTCCATCGCGATGGAAGCGGACGGCCCGCCGATGCCGGTGGAGCAGACGCTGACCTTTTCACCCAGCAGTGTGCCGGTGTAAATATTATACTCTCGGTTCTGTGCAACATGCACGGGGTTATCAAAAAGCTTGGCGATCGACTCGCAGCGACCGGGGTCGCCGGGCAGGATGCAGTAACGACCGACATCGCCCTCAACGCAGTGGATATGGAACTGTTTTTCAAGCTGCTGCATGATAAGACACTCCTTCATAGTAACAGTATGACCAGTATAGCGCATTCGCCGCAAAATGGCAAATGCTTTTCGGTTTTTCGTGACTTTGCACGAATCATGGTGGAAAAACTTGTGAAAAAGCTCTCAGAATAACGTCATCTGGCTGGTATCCGGCAGGTCGCCGAACGCCCCCGCCTGTTTGAGGTTTTCGATGTGCGTTTTCGACACCTTGGGACATGCGGCGGCGAATTCCTCGATGGAGACGAAGCGCTTGCCCTCGCGCCCGTGGTAGATGTCCCACGCAGCCGTCTCGCCCAGACCGGACACGGAAACGAACGGCGGTAGGAGCTTTCCGTCCACGATCTCGAATTTGGTCGCATGCGAGCCGTAAAGGTCCATGTTGGCAAATTCGAAGCCGCGCAAATAAAATTCGTAGCAGACCTCGAGCGTCGTGAGCAGGTCGTCGTCCTTTGCCGAGCGGTCGGGGTTGCCGGAGATCGCCTTGATGTGGCTCTTGACAGTCTCCAAGCCGTGCGTCATCATGACGGCGTCAAAGCCGTCCTTCTGACTGCGGCGGTAGAAATAGGCAGCGTAGAACGCCAGCGGCTCATGCACCTTAAACCACGCAATGCGGAACGCCATCATGACGTAAGCCGCAGCGTGCGCCTTGGGGAAGAGGTATTTGATC
>CAYRMX010000230.1:0-1280 GCA_964425295.1 uncultured Oscillospiraceae bacterium
ATACATAAGAAGTGGTTGCGTAAATCGGTACCGCACGGGCATCGGTTGCGGAATCGGGATTTTCCTGACCCACATGAAGCTGTAAGGTTTCAAATTTATAGTTAGACATAATATTGATTTCCTTTCATCATTGAATGTTTAATGTATGTGGTTTATCGGATAGTTCGATTTATTTTCATATACATCGTCGCATTCGTCCGAAACGAAAATTTGCTCTTACAAGCTTTTCAAAATCGTTTTTCATAGGTTCTTACCTACCTTAAAAAATAATAAACCGGGAGGCTCC
The DNA here is from genome assembly GCA_964425295.1 of uncultured Oscillospiraceae bacterium. GTDB lineage: Bacteria > Bacillota > Clostridia > Oscillospirales > Oscillospiraceae > JAZOXB01. The sequence goes on from CAYRMX010000230.1 coordinate 287, forward strand.
GATAAAGTCTCCCGGTAATAAGCACTGTATAGTCCGCAATAGCATCATGCGGCTAAGTGTTTTGCCTCTGAGATGGAGAAGATATCGGAAATGAGCGCGCAAAAAGTCATGCACGTACAGCGAGACTGCATGCACATCTCCATCATCATAGTAGTGAAGCCAGACTTTTTCATAATGTGTTCTCCTTTCCGTTTTTACCTACCTCTTAGGTTGGTTTTATTGTAACGCACAAAACCTACCTTGTCAATAGGTATTTTAAGAATTTGGTATTTTTCCTATCAGCATGCTATTTCACATATGATTCCAAGCTTGAATTGCTTTTGCACGGCACCGAATATACCGTATAAAACAGAAAAATACCGAGAAGAACCTTTCACAGTTCTTCTCGGTATTCATCTTTTGGACTCGTCCTTGTTAATACCGGATAATTCAATGCGTTAGATGTAGTTTCTGAATTACTTCCTTATCAGGTGTCAGCATTTGAGAAAGCCGCTTTATTTGTCGCGTTTGATTCTCACAGGTGGAGGACGCGCTCCTTGATTTCCTGCGTTCTGCCCTGATTCCAGAACTGCGTGCCGATATAGCCGCAGGTGCGGCGGGCGACATTCATTTTGCTCTGGTCAGTGTTGCCGCAGTTCGGGCACGTCCAGACCAGCTTGCCGTCCTCGTCTTCAACAACGGAGATCTCGCCGTCGTAGCCGCAGACCTGGCAATAATCCGACTTGGTGTTCAGCTCGGCGTACATGATGTTCTCATAGATAAACTTCATGACCTCGAGCACCGCGTCGATGTTGTTCTGCATATCCGGCACCTCGACATAGCTGATCGCGCCGCCGGGAGACAGCGCCTGGAACTGCGATTCAAAGCTCAGTTTGTCGAACGCGTTGATGTTTTCGGTGACGTGGATGTGGTAGGAATTGGTGATATAGCTCTTGTCCGTCACGCCGGGGACAATGCCGAAGCGCTTCTGCAGGCACTTAGCGAACTTATAGGT
>CAYRMX010000231.1:0-1280 GCA_964425295.1 uncultured Oscillospiraceae bacterium
TCCTCGACTCGATGGGCTACGACTACATCGTCTTCGACGAGCACCACTTCAACGAAGACCTGCAATGGAAGGACGCCGTGCCGATGTTCGAGCGTTTGCAGGCATTGGCGGACGAGAATTCTCTGGAATTCGGCTTGAAGCTGTCCAACACTTTCCCCGTCGACACCACGCGCGGCGAGCTGCCGAACGACGAAATGTACATGTCCGGTCGTTCCCTGTTCCCGCTGACGATCGAGATGTGCCGCCGCATTTCCACGCAGTTCGACGGAAAAATGAAGATCTCCTTTGCCGGCGGCGCGGAATTCTTCAACTGCGACAGGCTCTTCGCGGCGGGCATCTGGCCGATCACCGTTGCGACGACCATTTTGAAGCCCGGCGGCTATAACCGCCTTGCCCAGATGGCGAAAAAGGTCGAGGGCATGGAGTTTAAGCCCTTTGCCGGCACGGACACCGACGCCATTGCGAAGATGTCCGAGGCGTGCCGCACGGATTATCACCACGTCAAGCCCGTCAAGCCGCTGCCCTCCCGCAAAAACGAGGAGCGCGTGCCGTGGATGGACTGCTACATCGCGCCCTGCAAGGGCGGCTGCCCCATCGCGCAGGACATTCCCGAATACATTGAGCTGTGCAAAAAGGGTCTGTTCGACGAGGCGCTCCGCCTCATCACTGAGAAAAACGCCCTGCCGTTCATCACCGGCACGATCTGCGCCCACCGCTGCATGGGCAAGTGCTCGCGCAATTTCTATGACGAATCCGTCCAAATCCGCGCGACCAAGCTGCTCGCCGCCGAGCGTGGCTATGACGCACTGCTTTCGTCCGTCAAGAAGCCCGCCAAGGTCGCGGGCAAAAAGGCTGCCGTCGTCGGCGGCGGCCCGACTGGCATCGCAGCGGCGTACTTCCTCGGCCGCGCGGGCGTGGAATGCACGATCTTCGAGCGCACGGGCGCGCTCGGCGGCATCGTTCGCCACGTCATCCCCGAATTCCGCATCAGCCACGAAGCGATCGACAAGGACATCGCCCTCGCTCTTGCCTACGGTGCAGAGGTCAAGCTGAACACCGAAGCCCCCTCTGTCGACGAGCTGAAAAAGCAGGGCTACACTCACATTCTCTACGCCGTCGGCGCATGGAAGCCCGGCAAGCTGGACATTTCCGGCAACGTCCGTGGTGTCATCGGCTGGCTGGAAGAGATGAAAGCCGGCAAAGGCGGCGCGCTTGGTCACGTCGCCGTCGTCGGCGGCGGCAACACCGCAATGGACGCCGCCCGAGTCGCCAAGCGCGCA
>CAYRMX010000232.1:0-1249 GCA_964425295.1 uncultured Oscillospiraceae bacterium
CTATGATACCTACGGCTTCCCGATCGACCTGACAGTCGAGATGGCAAAGGAAGAAGGCATGGAGATCGATCTTGACGGCTTCCGTCAGCTCATGCAGGAGCAGAAAAACCGCGCCCGCGAAGCGCGCAAGGCGCTCGGCGACCTCGGCTGGACGGGCATGGACTTCGGTCAGGATATTCCGTCGACGGAATTCGTCGGCTATGAATCCCTGCAGAGCGAGGGCAAGATCCTTGCGATCGTTGCCGAGGAAGAATCGCGCACGGAGATCGCCGAGGGCATTGAAGCTGTTGTCGTGCTCGATCGCACGAGCTTCTATGCCGAAATGGGCGGTCAGGTCGCCGATCACGGCACGATCACGACCGAAAGCGGCGTCTTCGAGGTCACGGATGTGCAGAAGAACAAGGGCGGAAAATACATGCACTCCGGCGTGGTCAAGTCCGGCGTTTTGAAGCTGGGCGAGACGGCAAGCGCCGAGGTGGACGCCGAACGGCGCAAGGCGGTCTGCCGCGCGCACACGGCGACGCACCTGCTGCAAACGGCGCTGACCCGCGTGCTCGGTGATCACTGCCATCAGGCAGGTTCGCTGGTCGAGCCCGACCATCTGCGCTTTGACTTCACGCATTTCTCCGCCGTTACCCCGGAGGAGCTGATGCAGATCAACGCAGCCGTGATGGAAATGGTGCTCGAGGGCGAGCGTGTGGAAACGCTCATCCTTCCCATCGAGGAAGCGAAGAAGCTCGGCGCGACGGCACTGTTCGGCGAAAAGTACGGCGACACCGTCCGCGTGGTCAAAATGGGCGAGGATTCGCTCGAATTCTGCGGTGGCACACATCTGGACAACACCGCAAAGGTCGGCCCGTTCCGCATTCAGTCTGAGGCGTCCGTTGCCTCGGGCGTGCGCCGCATTGAGGCGTATACCGGCAAGCGGGTGCTTGAGCAGATGGAGCGGCAGAACCGCGTCATTCTCCGCGTGGCAGACGAGCTGCGCACAACGCCGAAGGAGCTGTTCCAGCGCGCACATGGCGTGATGATCGAGATGAAGGAACTGCGTCAGAACCTCGACCGCATGAAGGACAAGCTGTTCAGCGGCGAGATCGACCGCGTGCTCTTCTCGGCAAAGTCCGTCGGCGGGTTGAAGGTGCTCACGGCGGTCAACAGCGAAATTTCTCCCGCTGACCTGCGCAAGATGGGCGACCAGATTCGCGACCGTGAGCCGAACGCCGTTGCGGTTCTGGCAAGCGTGCAGGGC
>CAYRMX010000233.1:0-1247 GCA_964425295.1 uncultured Oscillospiraceae bacterium
TATTATAGTAGAACTTGTCGACCGCGCGGATGAGTCCGGTGTTGCCTTCCTGAATGAGGTCGAGAATGTGCAGCCCGCGACCGGAGTATTTCTTCGCGATGGAGACGACGAGACGCAGGTTTGCCTCGGTGAGCTTGTTCTTGGCGTTGGGGTCGCCCTCGGCGACCTGCTTGGCAAGCTCCTGTTCCTCCTCCGGCGAGAGCAGGGGAATCTGACCGATCTCCTTGAGATACATCCGAACGGGGTCATCGAGGTTGAATTCCGCCGCCAGCTCCACCGGGTCGACCAGCGGTTCTTCTTCGGAATCGTCCACGACGATGTCGTCGAGATCGTCGATCAGCTCCTGAATGGGCGGCTCTGCGTCGGCTTCGGCGCTGATGATCTGGATGCCGATGGACTCAAAGGTATCATACACCTGTTCGATTTTTTCCACGGAAAGATCCAGCTTTTCCAGCGCGGAGAGCACCTCCGCAGAGGTCAGAACGCCGTCGCGGCGTCCCTTGTTGATCAGGGCAGTCAGCGGGGACATCAGATCTTCATTTGATTTTCCGCTGTGATTCGAGGTTGCCATAGAGCACTTCCTTGTTTCGTGTTGGGGTATTTTGCGCAATCTAACTCATTATAGCGTGATTTTTCAAGCATTGCAAGAGGTATTTTGCGGAAAGTGCAGATTTTTGGTGAAAATTCCGCGAAATTTCGGAGAAAAAACACGCTTCGACGGCTATTGCACAGGATACCCGTCAAAGCGTGTTATCATACATGGAAATTTACAGTGCCTTTTCCAGCTTGGTGCGGACGGCGGAAATGAATTCCTCGCTCGTCAGAACCGTCGGCGTGCCGTTTTCCCAGAGCATTGCGAGATCTTTCGTCATCGCGCCGTCCTCGATCACCGCGAGAGAAGCGGCTTCAAGCTTCTCCGCGAACGCGGTCAGTGCCGCGTTGTTGTCCAGCTCGCCGCGCTTTTTCAGTGCGCCCGTCCATGCAAAAATCGTCGCCATCGGGTTGGTCGAGGGCTTTTCGCCCGCGAGATAGCGGTAATAATGCCGCGTAACAGTGCCGTGCGCCGCCTCAAATTCATAGCAGCCGTCCGGCGAAACAAGCACGGACGTCATCATCGCAAGGCTGCCGAACGCCGTGGAAACCATGTCGCTCATCACGTCGCCGTCATAGTTCTTGCACGCCCAGATGAAGCCGCCCTCGCTGCGAATGACGCGGGCAACGGCGTCGTCGATCAGGGTGTAGAAATA
>CAYRMX010000234.1:0-1236 GCA_964425295.1 uncultured Oscillospiraceae bacterium
GTGGCAACCAGGATGCCGATCTTGCCCGCAATGGCAGAAAGCACCGTACCGGCGATGTAGGAAAGAGCCATGCACAGATTTTCGTGCCAGTCGCCCTTCCAGATGCCCTGCGGCAGGAGGACAAAGATGATCACAGCCGCAACACCGGCAAAGATGGCAAGGATCTTATACTCCTTGCGGATAAAGGTGTTCGCACCTGACTTGATGAGCGCAGAGACTTCTGCAATGGTCTTGTTTCTGCTTGGTTGACGCCTGACCCACAAATAGAGGTACACCGCGAACGCAAAGGCGATCGCGACGGCCAGAAATGCGAGCCCGTAGATCATGGAACCATTTGCCTGCATAAAATTTTCCTCCTTTTTCCAGTAAAGCTTTTTCGTGACGTGACGGGAGGTCCAAAGTCCCAAATCACCCACATATACTATATAGCACAAAACCATCCGGATGAGAAGCCATTTTTTATAACCTTTGCCGAACTTTAACCGACCATTTTCGACCGGTACGAAAAAATACGTCCCAGGGGCTTGTAATTATTGTAATAATTTGTTACTATACAGTCAGAACAAGGAGGACGTGCAATGAAACTGATTTCCTGGAATGTCAATGGGATTCGTGCCTGCATGGGCAAGGGTTTTTCTGAGGTTTTTTCTGTGCTGGATGCAGACTTCTTCTGCGTGCAGGAAACAAAGGCGCAGCCGGAACAGGTTGCGCTGGAACTGCCGGGCTATGAGCAGTTCTGGTACTCCGCAGAAAAGAAGGGCTATTCCGGCACGGCTATTTTTGCAAAAAAGCCGCCGCTCTCCGTCTCCTTTGGCGTGGGTGTGGAGGAACTAGATCACGAGGGTCGGCTCATCGTGCTGGAATATGAAAGCTTCTATCTTGCCACCTGCTACACGCCCAACGCGCAGGACGGTCTGCGCCGTATTGCGCACCGCATGGCCTGGGAGGACGCCTTCCGGGCGCGCCTGAAGGAGCTGGATGAAAAAAAGCCGGTGATCGTCTGCGGCGATCTGAACGTTGCGCACGAGGAAATTGACCTGAAAAATCCCAAAACCAATCGCGGCAACGCAGGCTTTTCCGACGAGGAGCGCGGAAAGTTCTCCGAGCTTCTGGCCGCAGGCTTTACGGACACCTTCCGCTATCTTTATCCCGATCTGACCGGTGCCTACTCCTGGTGGAGCTACCGCGGCAACGCCCGCGCCAACAACACGGGGTGGCGCATCGACTATTTTCTCG
>CAYRMX010000235.1:0-1225 GCA_964425295.1 uncultured Oscillospiraceae bacterium
ACGCGCCCGCGGGCGGATTGTTCGTATAGTACGCCGTGCCCTCGATCTCAAAATTTTCGTAGGCATACGGCCCGGCGGCGTGGGTACACGCGCGCTCCAGAACCGGCCCGCCGAGGGAGGCAAACGCGCCGGTGTCGGAGCGAACTTTCGCCTTGACGCCCATGATCTTGCCGTTTTCGTCGCAACCCATCGTGAAATCCATCTCGAAATGGTGGCGCTTGGGGTGCACCAGAATGGACTCGGCGCGGCTGAGCTTGACCTTGACGGAGCGGCCGGTGCAGTAAGTGATGAGGGCGGCGTGGTGCTGGACGGACATGTCCTCCTTGCCGCCGAAGCCGCCGCCGACGAGGGCATTTTGCACCTTGATCTTGTCCGTGCCGAGCAGCAGCGAGCATTCGTGCAACGTGGTGTGCGCGGACTGGTCGCTGGAAATGATCATGACGTCGCCGTCCTCGTCGAGATAGGAAACGGCGCATTCCGGTTCGAGGAACGCATGCTCCGTCCACGGCGTTTCGAAATGCTCGGAAATGACGTATTTGGCGTTCCGGATGGCTTCCTCGGCGTTGCCGCGGCTGACGTGCTTATACGCCTGCACGTTGGTCGTCTCCTCCTCGAAGACCAGCGCGGTGTTTGCCGCCGCCTCGGCGATGTTGTGCACGGCGGGCAGGATGTCATACTGCACCTTGACCAGCTTTTTGGCTTTTTCGAGGATCTCCTGCGTCTCCGCAACGACCAGAGCGATGGCGTCGCCGAGGTAGTGCGTCATGCTGCCGACAGGGATGAGCGTATACTGATCGTGCTTGAGGTGCCCGATCTTGTTTTCGCCGGGGATGTCCTCGGCGGTCAGGACGGCGATGACACCGGGGAGCTTTTTGGCAAGCGTGGCGTCGATGGAGACGACACGGGCGCGGGCGTGCTTACTGCGCACGGCAGAGCCGTAGCACATGCCGTCCATATAAAAATCGTCGGGATATTTGCCGAAGCCGAGCACCTTTTCCTCCACGTCAAGACGGTGGACGCGCGAGCCGAGCTTCCAGTCCGTTTCCGAGGGGAGGGGGATTTTTTTCTCGCGGAGGATCTTGCCCGCGAGCTTGATGGCGGCGATGATCTTGACATAGCCGGTGCAGCGGCAGTAGTTGTTGCGTATGGCGTAGCGGATCTGCTCCTCGGTGGGGTCGGGACATTTGTCGAGCAGGCTCTTGGCGCACAGCACCATGCCCGGAAT
>CAYRMX010000236.1:0-1225 GCA_964425295.1 uncultured Oscillospiraceae bacterium
GCTTCACGGCGTAATCATGTGCGACATCTTCCTTCAACATAAAGTGAAGCGTTTGACAGATACAGGCCGCCTTGACACGTTTCATGAGCCTGCCCTCCCAATATAAAAATAACGTGTGCCTCACGCCACGCAACCGGAATTACGCTCAGTGAGCCACACGTTATATTTTTATTATATCAGCTTCGCACAGAAAATGCAAATGGTCAATTTCACGTTTTTTTGCTCGCATATTTTGGCAATTATGCGTGTTTTGCAGGAACATCAGAACAAAACGTGCATCTGCCATAAAGGTCGTGCCGGAGCAGAAGCTCCGGCACGGGTTTTGTGATTGCTCTGACCGGATGCGCAGTCTGTCAGGGCTTGGCAGCTTCGGTCTCCTGCGCAAGGATCAGCTTGTGCAAACGCATTACCATGGTGGCAACCTCGGCACGGGTGGCATTGTCCTGCGGATGGATCATCAGCTTTTCGTCGCCCTGAATCATGCCAACGCCGACTGCCCAGGACATTGCCTCCTCGGCATACTCGGAAACCAGCTTGGAATCCACGAACTTTTCGTAGTCCGCGCGCTTGCTGGTGTCCATCTCGGCAAACTTGGCATAACGGTAGAAAATGGTGACGATCTGCTCACGGGTAACGAACTCATCCGGCTCGAAGAGGCCATCGCCAACACCGTTGACGATGCCATTGGAGCTTGCCCAGTTGAGAGCAGCCGTGTACCACTTGCCGGCTGCGCAGTCCGTGAAGGGCGGCTTGCTGGTGTTGCTGAAGTCCGGCTTGCCAGCCAGACGCCAGATAACGGAGACAAGCTCAATACGGGACATCGACGTGTTGGGGTCAAACTCAACGGCGCTTCTGCCGCTGAAAAGCTCGTTTTCAATCACGTAGGCAATGTTGGGCGCGAACCAGTCGGTATCAGCAACATCTGCGAAGGAGAGGTCATAGAGGGAAATCCGGCCACAGTTCTTGCAGACGTAATAAACGCCGTCCGCCGTCTCCTTCTTCTCGTTGACGTGACCCGTCGGGTTGGAATCCTTGAAGAAATAGGTCTCGCCGCATTCGCACTCGATGTTCGTATAACCGCGCTCGGTGCAGGTGGTGGGAACCTTGCCCACGTGCTTAAAGATGTGCTTCTCACCGGTAAGCGTGTCAAAATGATAGGTTTCATCGCCCACGTTGGTCCAGCCGGTTACATACTTGCCACCGATGAAATACATATCCTTACCGC
>CAYRMX010000237.1:0-1207 GCA_964425295.1 uncultured Oscillospiraceae bacterium
TCATGATGTAGTCCGCACCGTTATCCTGCTTCTGCTTCTGGAACGCGATGTCGGCCTCAAGGCTGCGGCAGGCGAGGTGGCCTTCCGGAGAGCCGGCAACGGCGATGGTGAACTTATCGCCGAATTCCTGACGGACGAACTTGACAAGCTCGGTGGCGTAGTGCAGGTCGCCGCCCGTGCCGGTCCAGCCGAAGGGCAGGTCGCCGCGCAGGGCGAGCATGTGGTCGATACCGTTGTCGAGATAGGTCTGGAGCTGTTCCTTGATGCCTTCCTTGGTGTTGCCGATGCAGGTGAAGTGGGTGACGGGGGTGCACTTGCCGTCAGCCTTGATCTTCTTCAGAACCTCAAGGTTCTTGCCGACGTTTGTGCCGCCCGCGCCGTAGGTGCAGGAGATGTAGTCGGGGTTCAGGGTGTAGAGCTTTTCCAGCACACCGTTCTCACCGCACAGCTTCTCCATGCCGACGTCGGTCTTCGGGGGGAACACCTCAAAGGAAAACGCACTGCGCTGTTCCATGATTTCTGCGACATTCATTGTATAATTGCCTCCTCATTGTTCTTTCTATCTGAAAGATGTCCGTGAAAGTGCGGACATTCCGATACGAATTTATCGTATCATACAACGCTGCGAATTTCAAGCGTTAATCCTTTGAAAAATCATAAATTTCTCGGAAAAATTACGCGTCGCGGGAAAAGCGCACGGTTTTCGTCCTCGGCGCATGGGCGTCCGGCGGCAAAGACGCACCGTTTTTGTGGCAAATTCACAAATTGTTCACCCAAAACGGCGCCGATGGGTTATAATGTGGGAAGATAACACAACGAGGGGGCGGGAGTATGCCGAAAACCGTATTGATCGTGGAAGATGACCGCAACATTGCCGATCTGCTGCGCCTGTATCTGGAAAAAGAGGGCTATGAGGTCGCCATTGCGCTCGACGGACTGCGCGGTGTGGAGGAATTCCGCGCGATCGACCCGAGTCTGGTGCTGCTGGACGTCATGCTGCCCGGAATGGACGGCTGGGGCGTCTGCCGCACGATCCGCGCCGAATCCCAAGTGCCGATCATCATGCTGACGGCAAAGAGCGAGACGGAGGACAAGGTTGCGGGGCTCAAGCAGGGCGCGGACGATTACATCACGAAACCGTTTGAAATGAAAGAGGTGCTTGCCCGTATCGAGGCGGTGCTGCGCCGCAGCGGCATCGAGCCGGAGC
>CAYRMX010000238.1:0-1187 GCA_964425295.1 uncultured Oscillospiraceae bacterium
GCTGTTCCGTTTTCTTGCCACGCGGCAGGGACTTCTCGACGGCGTTGCGGTCAGCGGCGGCGAGCCCTTGCTGTCAAATGACCTTGCTCCGCTGCTCGAGCGCATCAAATCGATGGGCTTTGCCGTCAAGCTCGACACGAACGGCAGCTTTCCTGCCCGTCTGCGCTCGCTTCTGGACGCCGGACTGGTCGACTACGTCGCAATGGACGTCAAGAACGCCCCCGCCCGCTATGCCGCGACCTGTGGCGCAGACGGCATGCTCCCGGCGGTCGAGGAAAGCGCCGCGCTGCTGATGGGGCGCCGCGTCCCCTATGAATTCCGCACGACGGTCGTCGCCGAGCTGCATGACGCGGCGGATTTTCATGCCATCGGCGCATGGCTTCGCGGTGCGGAGCAGTATTTTTTGCAGCCCTTTGTCGATTCCGGCGACATTCTGTCCGGCGGTCTGCACGCCCCCTCGGACGCGCTGCTGCAAACCGCGCTGGACATCGCCCGTACCTATATTCCAAACACAAAAATCAGAGGAAAATGAGGAGAAAACGCCATGTATCAGGTCATCAAGAGAAATGACAAGGTGGTGGAGTTTGACATCACCAAAATCGCCCACGCGATTCAAAAAGCATTCGACGCGCAGGAAAAGCAGTATAACCCCTCCGTAATCGACTTCCTTGCGCTCAAGGTCACGGCGGACTTCGAGCCGAAGATTGCCGACGGCAAAATCGCCGTCGAGGACATTCAGGACAGCGTCGAGTCCGTCCTCATCCGCGCCGGCTATGACGATGTTGCCAAGGCATACATTCTCTACCGTCGCCAGCGGGAGAAGCTGCGCAACATCCGCACGACCACCCTCGACTACAAGGCGCTGGTCGACAGCTACCTGAACGTGCAGGATTGGCGTGTAAAGGAAAACTCGACCGTCACCTATTCCGTCGGCGGTCTTATTCTTTCAAACTCCGGCGCGATCACCGCGAACTACTGGCTCAGCGAGATCTATGACGACGAGATCGCCAACGCGCACAAAAACTGTGACCTGCACATCCACGACATGTCCATGCTGACGGGCTACTGCGCCGGTTGGTCACTGCGCCAGCTCATTCAGGAGGGTCTGGGTGGCGTGGTCGGCAAGATCACCTCTGCCCCGGCAAAGCACCTTTCCACGCTCTGCAACCAGATGGTCAACTTTCTCG
>CAYRMX010000239.1:0-1178 GCA_964425295.1 uncultured Oscillospiraceae bacterium
CTTCTATCCACTCGCTTCCCGTTGGAATTTATTAATTCTAAATCCGTTATGGAATAATCAAGACCGTTCGTTTTCATAAAGGAACATTGCTTTTCAATCTTCTTTGGCAAATAAACGTCATCATCGTCCAAAAAAGTAACGTATTCTCCTTTGGAATGTCTAATGCCAACATTACGTGTTTGCGCAGATCCAAGGTTCATTTGATTTGCTATATATGTAACAGAAATATCCGGGAATGCCGCCGTAAACGCCTCTAAGACCTTCCGTACTCGGTTGTTCCACCTCTCGTCACCGTTATCATCAACAAGGACAACTTCATAATCACAATCTGTTTGTTCAGAGAGAGAATAGAGCGCTTTTGCAAGCTCTTCTTCTCTGCGATACGTTGCAATAACAACGCTTACCTTCGGCATACTCATTTTACAGCAACTCCGTCCCGCTTTTTCAATCCACACTCTGTTTTTTCTCTCTCCCCCGTTCCGCCTTCTACTACTCCTTCGGCGCGGAGGACAGATTTTATGGTTCCAAAGAAGCATCTGACGTCCATTGCCAGACCGCGGAGGCTTCCGGCATTCAGGGCTGCGGCGTACTGACCATCGAGGCGAGCCTTTTCAGAAATTTCGAGTTCATCGCGGCCGTTAATCTGTGCCCAGCCGGTAATGCCAGGCTTTACATCGTTGGCGCCATATTTTTCCCGCTCCGCAATCAGATCCTCCTGCGACCACAGTGCTGGTCTGGGACCAACGGCAGAAAGCCTGGACGTAAACACCTGAAAAATCTGCGGCAGTTCATCCAGACTTGTTTTGCGGATAAATGCTCCGACGCGCGTGATATACTGCTCCGGCGAAGCGAGCAGATGTGTGGGCGTGTCATGTGGCGTTGATATCTTCATGCTGCGGAATTTCCAGATCATAAAATATGTAAGCTGTCCGTTTTTCTTCCTGCCGACGCGCTTCTGCTTAAAGAGAACCGGACCCGGGTCATCAATCTTGATCGCGACGGCAATAATCAGCATGGGAAGCATCAGTACGATCATCCCTATCAGGGAGAGGACGATATCCAGAAATCGTTTCAAAACAAGCTTATACATGACAATTTTCCCGTCTGTGTCTGCAAAAACTTCAGAAAAAGTTCAACAGGCTACAGAATCCCAAATTATTTTTTATGTTATAAAATAT
>CAYRMX010000240.1:0-1159 GCA_964425295.1 uncultured Oscillospiraceae bacterium
TTCCTGGGCTTCCTGATGGTAGCTACCATGGGCATGAGCATCTTGACGGTAACCCTGTTCTCGATCATCATTGCTGCTCTGTACGTTCTGCCCAAACTCAAGGGCGGAAACGCAGAAGTGGAATAAGGAAGGAGCAAAACCATGAAAAAGGAAAAAGTCGCTCAGAAGGGCATCCTCTCCCGGCGTGACATATGGAAGGCATGGATCAAAATGTGGCTGTTCCAGTTCCAGTGCGCGAACTATGAACGCTTTCATAACCTGGGCCTGACCAATGCAATTTCGCATATCCTTGCAAAGCTTTATAAAAGCAAAGAAGAACTGGCAGAGGCTCTGACCAGACACATGGAATTTTATAACAACGAAGCTTACGTTGGCCATGTGCTGCTGGGCATTCTGATCGCAATGGAAGAAGAACGCGCAATCGAAGGCGAGGAAAAGGTTCCCGCAGAAGCTATTTCTTCCGTCAAGGCCGGCCTTATGGGTCCCATTGCCGGCATTGGCGACACGGTTAACCAGGGCATTATCAACACCATTATCTTTGCAGTCTGCGTAAGCCTTACGCTGGACGCAGGCTTCGGTATCTGGGGTGCCATCCTTGCGGCCGTCCTCATGCTGGGCTACTCGCTGGCGCAGTCCGCATTCCTGATCAACCTGGGCTATAACTTTGGACGAAACGCAGTCTCCAAAATTCTGGAAGGCGGCCTGATGAAAACAATTATGACTGCGGCCGGCATCGTCGGCTGCTGCGTAATGGGTGCTCTGGCCGCAAGCTACGTCAACATCACTACACCTCTGATGATCGGCTCCGGCGAAGGCGCCATCTCCATTCAGACCAATCTGCTTGACGCGCTTCTCCCCAAGATGCTCTCGCTGCTGACTGTTCTGGGCTGCTACAAGCTCTACAAGAAGAACATGAGCCCGCTGGTCGTCATGCTTATTCTGATCGCGGCAGTAGTCGTCTTCTCGCTTGTTGGCATTCTCTAAGCAGGCACGCTTCGGGCGGTTCTTGCTGCCGTCTTAAAAAGGAGGAGGACCTTTTCCTCCTCCCTCTGACGGTTTTCAGGCAGCTTTAGCAACTTTTTTAATGACACCACCTACGAGGAAAGGAAAACAAACCATGAATTGGAAAGATCACTTTGTAATCAGCGAAGAGGTGCAG
>CAYRMX010000241.1:0-1147 GCA_964425295.1 uncultured Oscillospiraceae bacterium
CCCAGGTGACCACGTAGCGTTCGCCCTCGAGATAGCCCTCGCCGCCGCGCCCGCAGCCCAAAACGCGGGCAAGCTCCCGGCCAACCGAGGGCTTTTCCGCCAGAACCAGAGACTTTGCCATCAGTCGATCACCCGGATGTGCGTGATCACCGGCTGCTCGGAGGCAGCGATGGTGCCGTTGCCATCTGTCGGCTGGGCGGCCGCACACACGGCGTCCACCACATCCATGCCGTCCGTCACGTAGCCGAAGCAGGCATAGTCGCCATCCAGGAAGGTGGAATCGGCATGGCAAATGAAGAACTGCGAGGAGGCGCTGTCATAGGCGCTGGAGCGCGCCATGGAAATGGCGCCGCGCGTGTGGGAAAGGGGATTTTCCACGCCGTTGCTGGAAAATTCGCCCTTGATGGTCGTCGAAGAGCCGCCCATGCCCGTGCCCTGCGGGTCGCCGCCCTGCATCATAAAGCCGGCGATGATGCGGTGGAAAGTCAGGCCGTCATAAAAGCCGCTTTCGGCCAGTTTCAGGAAGTTTTCCACGGTAATGGGCGCAGCCTGCGCGTCCAGCTCGACGGCGATGGTGCCGTAATCCTGAATTTCAATTTCCACATGGTGCTTCTCCGGCGCCGCGTCCCCGCCCAGCGTCAGCCAGGCAACCAGCGCAAGGGCCACCACGAGCACCGTGGAAATGCTGAGGATAATCGGCAGATTGTGTTTCTGCTTTTTGTTTTTCAGGGCGTCCAGCTTCTGTTTGTCGCAGTGGGCACACAGATTGTTTTTGCCCATGGGTCTGCCGCATTTTTTACATTTCATTGTTTTTCCTCCTGTATTTGTTCTGCAATGATTCCGCCGCCCACCACCAGCGCGCCGTCATAGAAGGCCGCCGTCTGGCCGGGCGTTGCCGCCCGCTGCGGCTTGTCGAAGAGCAGCGTACAGCCGTCCTCCTCCGGCAGCAGCAGGGCGTCGGAAAATTTTGTGGTGTAGCGGAGCTTGGCCTGCACGCGCATGGGGCCATCCGGGCGGTCAAAGGGGATGTAGTTGACGTCCTTCACCCGGACGCTTGTGGTATAGAGCGCCGATTCCACACCCAGCACCACATCTGTCCCACGCTTGCCCAGCACATAGGCGCGCTGGCCGAAGGAGATGCCCAGAC
>CAYRMX010000242.1:0-1139 GCA_964425295.1 uncultured Oscillospiraceae bacterium
CAGCAAAGGGCAGCGCCTGTTCACGCCTCCCGCCGCACAGCTCGCAGAAAGCGAGGGTCATCACCGGGCGCAGCCGTTTTCCGCCTGCCAGAAGGCTGTAGCGCATGGCGTCAAAGAGCACTTGCTGCGGCTCCCGGGAGAGAAAGCAGCTTTGCAGATATTTTTCAATCAGAGAAACATATGCGGCCAATTCATTCTTCATCAAACGTACGCTCCTCCGGCGCACCATCTGCGCCCTTTGTAAGCTGCACAACCTTGAGCTGTGCCTCATCCAGCAGCCTGCTGCACGCGCTGACCAGCCCCGTTCCCTCTTCAAAAAGGGAAAGCGCCTCTTCAAGCGGAACATCGCCGCGCTCCATGCGGGCAACAATGGCTTCCAGCCGTTTGAGCGACTGCTCAAAGCTCATGGATTCTTCCTTCATCGTGTTACCTCCTGCACCTTCGCCGTCGCGCTGCCGTCGGAAAAGCGAAGGGTTAAAATATCCTCCGGCTTCAGGTTAGAAGCGGAGCAGACAACGTCTCCTGCCCTACGCGCAAAGCAGTAGCCACGGCTGAGCACCTTCAACGGGCTCATGGCGTCAAGCTTGGCCGTAAGGCGGATAAAGCGCTGACGGCTGGTATGAACCAGTGCGGCAGAAGCCGCGCCAAGGCGCTGCTGCATATAGTCAAGCTGCTGTCGCTTGTCGTTTAAATAGTTTTCCGGACTTTTCAGGCTTCGGCTGGCAGCCAGGGCGTCAACGCGCTGCCGTTCCTGCCGGAGGCGGCGCGTCATCAGCGTCAGGAGCATCGCCTGCGTTGCCCGCAGACTCTGCCGCAGTTCAAGCTGATCCGGAACGGCCAGCTCGGCGGCGTTGGATGGCGTGGCCGCGCGAAGATCGGCTACAAGGTCGGATATGGTTACATCCGGTTCGTGCCCTACCGCGGAAATTACCGGAATTTCAGAGGCGGCTATGGCATAAGCCACGCGCTCATCATTAAATGCCCAAAGGTCTTCGATGGAGCCGCCTCCGCGGCCAGTGATGATCAGATCGGCCACCTGAAAACGGTTGGCATAGCGAATGGCAGCGGCAATTTCAGCCGGAGCCTCCGCGCCCTGCACTTTAACGGCAAGCAGGCAGACCTCGCACAGCGGGTAGCGC
>CAYRMX010000243.1:0-1135 GCA_964425295.1 uncultured Oscillospiraceae bacterium
CGAACTTTCTTGCAGCCTGCCGGCGTGTCAAAAAGAGTTTTTTGACACGCTGAAAAAATCACACTGCCGGTGGGGCAGTGTGATTTTTTGTATGGATTCAGTTGCCGAGGTCTTCGACGTAGAGCTCGCGGACGGCGTTGGGGTCAGCGGGCTTCGGTGCTTCGACGGGCTTGGGATTGTTGCGGGCGTCCATGAACTTGCGCGCGACCTGCGGGAACAGGGCATAGGACAGGACGTCCTCGTCGCAGCGGGCGATGTCCTTGGATTCTTCGCGGTACTTTTCCAGCTCCGGCTTGAGCAGGTCTGCGGGACGGCAGGTGATGACTTCGTCATCGCCGATGCACTTCCTGCGCACGTCCTCGTTGACTTCGCCGGGCAGCTTGCCGTATTCGCCGCGGAGCAGACCCTTGGATTCCTTCGGAACCATCTTGTAGCGCTCGCCGGCGATGACGTTCATGACCGCCTGCGTGCCGACGATCTGGCTCGTGGGCGTGACCAGCGGGGGATAGCCGAAGTCCTTACGGACACGCGGCACTTCCGCCAACACTTCGTAATACTTGTCTTCCTGTCCGGCTTGCTTGAGCTGACCGAGCATGTTCGACAGCATGCCGCCGGGGACCTGATACATCAGCGCCTTGGTGTCGACGTTGAGCACCTTGGGGTCGAGCGTGCCGTCCTTCTTCATCTTCTCGGCGACCTTGCGGAAATGCGCAGCCGCTTCGTTCAGCTTGCCGAGATCGAGACCGGTGTCGCGCTCCGTGCCCTCAAGGGTCGCGACCAGAGACTCGGTCGCGGGCTGCGAAGTGCCGTTTGCCATCGGGGAGAGGGCGCAGTCGACGATGTCGATGCCCGCTTGAGCCGCCATGAGGTTGACCATGTCGCCCGTGCCGGCGGTGTTGTGGGTGTGCATGTGGATGGGAACGCTGACGTTGTCCTTGAGCTTTCTGACGAGGTCATAGGCATGGTACGGAAGCAGCAGGTTCGCCATATCCTTGATGCAGATGGAGTCGGCGCCCATCTTCTCCAGCTCCTTGGCAACGTTGACGAAATAATCGTCGTTGTGGACGGGGCTGACGGTGTAAGACAGGGCGACTTCCGCCCATGCGCCGTACTTCCGTGCCGGCGGTGTTGTGGG
>CAYRMX010000244.1:0-1127 GCA_964425295.1 uncultured Oscillospiraceae bacterium
GATACAGCTCCGTAACTTTTTCCATTCCATCAATGTTTAAGCCGTTGATTTCATACAGGCATATCATGCACGGGGATTCCGCTGGTGAGGTTTCGCATAATCGTATTTATCCCTACGTGATGCGCCTTACCTGTTGTATATGCATTTTCTATTCTTTCGAGATAAACCTCTATAGGATAAATCATATGTACCGTTCCTTTCTAAACCTACTTTTTATCATACAAAGCGCAGCTTGAAAATGCAACAATAAATCAAATTTTTTTCCGCGATTTACAAAAAGTCCCCGCAGGAGTGGACGCCACACATGCGCACTCTCCGCGGGGACTTGATGTTCGGTTATTGCGGAAGTTACTTCTTTTTCTTTTCTTCCTTTGCCTTGAGCTTTGCCTGCTTCTTTTCCTCGGCTCTTGCCTTTGCGGCAGCCTGAGCCTCGGCGCGCGCCTTCTTGGCAGCTTCCTTTGCGGTATCATTCGACATGACCGACCACTTGGCAAGCTCCATGCGAACGCGATCCATGCTCGTCTCGATGACGATGTTCTCGTCCTTCAGGTCAACGACCTTGCCGACAATGCCGCCGATGGTGGTAATGCGGTCACCGACCTTGATGGAATTGCGAAGCTCTTCTTCTTCCTTCTTGCGCTTCTTCTCCGGACGAATCATCATGAAGTAGAAGATGGCGATCATTGCAACGATCATAATGAGAAATGTAGGATCCAATGTAAGTTCCTCCTGTTTGTGATAGAATTATTATATAGGCATATGCGCCGTATTGCAAGCATAAAAATGTAAATTTTTATACAAATCTCAGTCCTCGGCACGCTGTGCAAGGCGCTGAGAATACGTCGCGCGGAATTCGGCGAACGTGCCGGCGTCGAGGGCGTCACGGATGCGTTTGGTGAGCTGATTATAGAAATAGAGGTTGTGCATGACCGCGAGGCGCATGGCGAGCATTTCCTCCGCTTTGAAGAGGTGGCGGAGATAGGCGCGGCTGTAACGGCGGCAGACCGGGCAGTCGCACTCGGCGTCGAGCGGGCGCTCGTCGCGCTCATATTTCGCATTTTTCAGGTTCATCGTGCCCGACCACGTGAAAAGCTTGGCATGGCGGGCATTGCGGGCGGGCATGACAC
>CAYRMX010000245.1:0-1109 GCA_964425295.1 uncultured Oscillospiraceae bacterium
GAGCAGTGGGCAACGCTGACGATTGACAGCATTGATGTGGAGCGGTTGCCGGTTTACCACGGTGACGACAGCTTCAATCTGCTCAACGGCGCAGGGCATTATCTCAATTCCCGTTTTCCCGGGCAGGGAGGGAAGATTGTTATCTCAGCGCACGTCAATTCCAAGATCTATGATTTTTCGCGGCTGGAAACCATGACCGGCGGCGAAGCCGTTGTTCTAAACACCATTTATGGTGACTATGTTTACCGCGTGCGGGAAACGGTGATTTTCACCGCCGAGGACAAGGCCTTCCTGCTGCCGGAGTATCCGGAGGAGGAAGTGCTTATCTGCTATACCTGCTATCCCTTTGCAACCTCCGGCCTGCGCACACAGCGCTTTGCCATCGTCTGCGATCTGGTATCCGGCGACGACTGGACAAAGGAGGATGCGCCATGAAAGCAGGTAAAACGGTTTTGAGCGCTGTCCTTGCGCTGGCGCTCTTCCTGACGAGCCTTCTGGGCGGCGCCATGCTGCTTGCGCAAAGCGTGCTTGCTTCTCTGCCGACGCTGGCGACGCGGCTTGTGGATGAGGACTTTGTTTCGCAGACAGAGCTTGCGGTGCAGTCGCGCGTGACACAGGCGTTGAGCCTGCTGCCAATTTCCTATGACAGCTTTTCGGATCTTCTGAACCGCGAACTGCTTGCGCAGGAGACGCAAAAGGCAGTCGATGCCACGCTTCGCGCCCTCACGGGGGAGGCAGACGCGGCGTATTGCTTTGAAAACGAATCGCTGCGGCAGAGAATTGCAGAGCTGCTGGCACATGCGGCGCAGACGCAGGGCGTTACCTATGAAGAAAGTGCCGCACAGGAGGTTTACGAGGCACTCTGCGCGCGTGTGGAGGGCGGAATTTCCTTTTCTGCGGAGGTGTATGCTGCAAAGGTCGCGCCCTATCTTGCCGCGTTGAAAGGAATTCTGCGCTTCTGGTTTGCGCCCATGCTGGTGGCGGCCTTTTGCGCGCTCGCGCTCTTTTTGCTGCGCTGGCGTAGAAAACGAAAGGGCGGATTTTACATTCTCTCGCCGCTGTATTTTGCGGCGCTGAGCCTTTTTGCCCTCTCTTATGTACTTTACCGC
>CAYRMX010000246.1:0-1100 GCA_964425295.1 uncultured Oscillospiraceae bacterium
ATCCACACCGTCTCCATCCCGATGGAGACCGTCACCGAAATCACCGACAACGGCCCGAAAACTTACGACCGCAAGGTTTTTCCGGGTTACGTTCTGGTGAAAATGGTGATGACCGACGACGCTTGGTACATCATCAAGAACGTCCGCGGCGTGACCGGCTTTGTCAGCTCCGGCACGAAGCCCACCCCCCTGACGGAGGATGAGGTCTATCAGCTCGGTGTTGAAAAGCGCGAAATCGTTGTCGGCTATAACGTCGGCGACACCGTCAGCATCATTGACGGCCCGCTCACCGGTTTCAGCGGCATCGTCGAAATGCTCGACGTCGAAAAGAACAAGGTTCGTGTGACCGTTTCCATGTTCGGACGCGAAACGCCTGTCGAGCTTGAGCTTGAGCAGGTCGAAGTCGAAGCCGACTGATTCGGCGCACAAAGTGGGAGGGGCTACGTTTCCCCCGCCAAAAATACGCTCTGCGTATCACCACATTTTATTTGGAGGTGCTTATCATGGCACAGAAAGTTACTGGTTATATCAAACTTCAGATTCCCGCCGCGAAGGCGACTGCCTCGCCCCCTGTCGGTCCGGCTCTCGGTCAGCACGGCGTCAACATCGCGCAGTTCATCAAGGAATTCAATGAGCGCACCAAGGATCAGGCCGGCTTCAAGATCCCGGTCGTGATCACGGTCTATTCCGACCGCTCCTTCTCCTTCGTCACCAAGACCCCCCCGACCCCGACCCTCATTCTCAAGGCCATCGGTCAGGACAAGGGCTCCGGCGTCCCCAACAAGGACAAGGTCGGCACCATCACCACTGCGCAGGTTCGCGAGATCGCCGAGCGCAAAATGCCCGACCTCACCGCTGCTACCATCGAAGCTGCAATGAGCCAGGTCGCCGGCACTTGCCGCTCTATGGGCATCACTGTTGTTGACTAATTTGCTTTCCGAGGCTTAGCCTCAATATGTGGGAGGATTTTCATTCCGCATTCACCACTTTAAGGAGGATATAACATTGTTTAGAGGTAAGAAATATAAGGACAGCGCGAAGCAGATCGACCGCTCCGTGCAGTATGAAGCAGCGGACGCGCTCGGCCTCGTCGTCAAGAC
>CAYRMX010000247.1:0-1092 GCA_964425295.1 uncultured Oscillospiraceae bacterium
GCCGACGCCCGTTCCGAGCGTGACGAACAGTGTGGAGGCGCAGCCCATGCCGCCGCCTTTCCAGAATTCGCCCAGCGCGGCGCAGTTGGCGTCGTTTCCGGACTTGACGCGCAGACCCGTCAGCGCGCCGAGCGTCTTATGCAGATCGAACACGCCCCAGTTCAGGTTCACGCAGCGGTTGACCACGCCCTGATCGTTCACGGGTCCCGGAACGCCGATGCCGATGCCGAGCACCTCGTCCTTGCCGATCGCATGCCGACGCAGGCAGTCTTCCACCGCCGCTGCGATGTCCGGCAGAATCGCCGCACCCTGATTTTCCGTGTGGGTGGGAATTTCCCACTTTTCCAGCAGCTCGCCCGCGTCCGTCAGCAGCCCCAGTTTGACCGTCGTTCCGCCGACATCTACACCAAAACCGTATTTCATAAAACGGCACCTCTCTTTCTGCGACTATTATACACGACTGTTTACGGAATTTCCACCCAAACTTTTTTGCCGAGGGTGTTGAGTTTTGCGACAATTTGATGTAACATAGGAGTAGCAGAAAAATCGGGGCGGCGGAAACGCCGCGCCGCAGTGAAGGAGTAACCTGATTATGATCAAACTTGACATTTCGAACGTCTGGGGCGACCTGTCGCTTCCCGACCTGCTTGCCACGGAGCAGGAAGTCTTCGCCGCGCACAAGACCCTCGTCGAGGGCAGAGGCGCGGGCAACGACTTCCTCGGCTGGCTGGAGCTTCCGACCTTTGAGGAGACCGAGGAAATGGTGCGCATTCGCCGCGCCGCAGAACGCATCCGCAGCGATTCGGACGTGTTCGTCGTCGTCGGCATCGGCGGCTCGTACCTCGGCCCGCGTGCCGCCATTGAGCTGGTCAAGGGTCAGCAGCATAACCTGAACGATTCCGACCCGCAGGTGTTCTTCGCGGGCAACAACCTCTCCACCCGCGCATGGCAGGAGCTTTGCGCACTGCTCGAGGGCAAGGATTTTTCCATCAACATCATCTCCAAGTCCGGCACGACCACCGAGCCCGCCATCGCCACCCGCGCCCTGCGCTGGATGCTCGAGCGCAAGTACGGCGCGGAAAAGGCAAAGAA
>CAYRMX010000248.1:0-1024 GCA_964425295.1 uncultured Oscillospiraceae bacterium
ACTTCCGCCCATGCGCCGTACTTCTTGACGCTTTCGACTGCCTTTTGCAGGTTGCGGATGTCGTTCAGAGCGTCGAAGACGCGGACGACATCGATGCCGTTTTCGATGGACTTCTTGCAGAATTCCTCGACGACGTCGTCGGCATAGTGCTTGTAGCCGAGAATGTTCTGGCCACGGAAGAGCATTTGCAGCTTGGTCTTGGGCATGTGCGCTTTCAGCGTGCGCAGACGCTCCCACGGATCTTCGTTGAGGAAACGCATGCAGACGTCAAACGTCGCGCCGCCCCAGCATTCGATCGACCAATAGCCCATGTTGTCGAGCAGTTCACAGGCGGGAAGCATATCCTCGATGCGCATACGGGTCGCAGCCTGCGACTGGTGTGCGTCACGGAGGATGGTTTCAGTGATAAGCAGCGGTTTCTTTTCCATAGTGAAAATACCTCCTTAACCGAACAGGGCGATGAACACGCCTGCGGCGACGGCAGAACCGATCACGCCGGCGACATTCGGGCCCATTGCGTGCATGAGCAGGAAGTTGCCCGGATCTTCATGCTGACCCACTTTCTGAGAGACACGCGCAGCCATCGGAACGGCGGAAACACCGGCAGAGCCGATCAGCGGGTTGATCTTCTTGCCCTCCGGCAGGAAGAGGTTCATGAACTTGGCGAGCAGGACGCCGCCGGCAGAGCCGCCCATGAAAGCGATGATGCCGAGCGCGAGAATGCCAAGCGTCGTGGGATCGAGGAAAGTTTCAGCCTTCGCCGTTGCACCGACGGAAACACCGAGGAAGATGACGACGATGTTCATCAGCTCGTTTTGCGCGGTCTTTGCCAGACGGTCGGTCACACCGCACTCACGGAAGAGGTTGCCGAGCATCAGGCAGCCGACCAGCGGCGCTGCGGACGGAACAAGCAGGGCGACAAACGCGGTAACGGCGATCGGGAAGATGATCTTCTCTTTCTTGGAGACGGTGCGCAGGTTGTCCATGCGGATCAGGCGCTCTTTCTTGGTGGTCAGGGCGCGCA
>CAYRMX010000249.1:0-1021 GCA_964425295.1 uncultured Oscillospiraceae bacterium
ATTGTGAACAAACTGTGTTGACACGTCGCAAAAAATGCGATATTTTTAAGGCAGTTTCTGAATAATCCGTCAGGAAAGGAAGAGAAGAACGATGATTCGACACATTGTCATGTGGAAGTTCCGCCCGGGCTGCGAGGCGCAGGCCGAAGAATTTCTGAGCCGTCTGGCGGCACTGGAGGGGCAGATTCCCGTCATCCGCTCCATGCACGTGGCGCGCAGCGCCGTGCCCGGCAGTGCCTTTGACGCCGTACTGCTTGCGGACTTTGACTCGCTTGCAGATGTTGACACCTATAAAAACGACCCGCGCCATCTGGCTGTTTCCGCTTTGTGCAAGGCCATCCGCACGGAGCGCTGCGCCATCGACACGCCGCTGTGAAGACCTGGCTGGTCTATATCCTCCGCTGCGGCGACGGCAGCCTTTATACCGGCATGACCGACGATCTGCCCCGCCGTTTGGAGGCCCACCGCGCCGGAAGGGGCGCGAAATATACGCGCGGACGCGGCCCGCTGGAGCTGGTTTATCAGGAGCCCTGCGCCGACCGCTCCGACGCGCTCCGGCGCGAATGGGCCATCAAGCAGCTCCCGCGGCAGGAAAAGCTGGCGCTGGTGGCGCACGCCTCCGGTACGGAGGAGCAGGGGTGAAAGAACGTCTGATTTTTTCGTGAAAAAACCCGCGAAAACGCGGGTTTTTCTGTTGACAAGGATATCCTCTGATGATATAATGCGGGTGTACCGATAAAAAAATATCGATTCGGTATACCTGTGCCGGGTGTTGCTTATGTATGAAGTACGGCGCAAAGAAATTTATCTTTCGGGGGTAGTAAGGACCCCGAAAAGAACAGGAGGCTATCCAAATGGCAATCGAATTCAAAGATGGCAAGTATGTCGCCCCCAATGGTCGTGTGACCCTCGACCCCACGGTCTACAAGGACTGGCAAATCGCTGAAGAAGCGGAAAAGTCCCTCCCCTCCGTAGATTATTTCCGCGAGAAGCTGGGCCTGCTGCCCGAGGAGATCATCCC
>CAYRMX010000250.1:0-1016 GCA_964425295.1 uncultured Oscillospiraceae bacterium
GATGCAGACCGCGGGGACGCACAGGGCGATGTCGCACCAGCGGCCCTTCGGCAGGATGGCTTTCAGCTCGGTCATGAACGCCTTCGTCTCGGACGGGGTCTTGTTCATTTTCCAGTTGCCCGCGATCAGGGTCTTACGGTATTTACGGTTCATATTTCTGTCTCCTTATCAGTGAAATGTCGGTTGTATGAATAGTGAAAAGTGAATGGTGAAGCGTGTTGGTGTCCGCTTCGCGGACAATTCAAATATCGGAGCGGCACACACACCATCGAACAACACTGTAGGGACACCCGTCCGCGGGTGCCCGAAACAGGCTGATTCATGCGGACACCGCAGAGCGGTGTCTCTACAGGAAATTACGATAGACGAATCGTGGGACGCCGGTCGTCGTGTCGTCGGTCAAAATCAATTGCCGGACGGGGATGGGCGATACTCAGCGATCCTGCAGGCAGGCGATGCCGGGCAGCTCCAGACCCTCGAGGAATTCGAGCGAAGCGCCGCCGCCGGTGGAGATATGGGTGATCTCCTTGGCGAAGCCGAGCTGCTCGCAGGCCGCTGCGCTGTCGCCGCCGCCGACGATCGTCACGGCGTCCGCTTCCGCAAGCGCCTGTGCAACGGCGATCGTGCCCTTTGCGAGGGTCGGGTTTTCGAACACGCCCATCGGGCCGTTCCAGACGACGGTCTTTGCGCTCTTGACGGCGTCGGCAAAGAGGTCGCGGGTGGCTTCGCCGATGTCGAGACCTTCCATGTCGTCGGGGATGGCATCGGCGGGGACGGTCTTGACCTCGACGGCTGCGTCAATGGGGTTGGGGAAGTCGGCGGCAACGACGGTGTCGACCGGCAGCAGGAGCTTGACGCCCTTTGCCTCGGCCTTTGCCATCATGTCGCGGCAGTAGTCGATCTTCTCGCTGTCGAGCAGGGACTTGCCGACGGTGTAGCCCTTCGCGGCGAGGAAGGTATAAGCCATGCCGCCGCCGATGATGAGGGTATCGACCTTTTCAAGAAGGTTGTTGATG